>JBHIDV010000199.1:0-5620 GCA_046760285.1 Sedimentisphaerales bacterium | reverse complement strand
AAACGCACCATCAGGTCACTGCAAAAAGGCAGTTGTTCTTCTCTTCTAACATCAACCTCGTTGTAGGCATACGTAGCTTTGAAATCTTTGTCATTTGACGTTTTATAAACCAGAGTGTGGATCTGGTCCGCAGGACTATCCAGGCAAAACAGCGTGGGGTTAGCTTTGTCGCCGACTATCCATTTTGAACCCGATTCATTTTTAAATGGCTGCCGCCAGGGATGACCATTAAACGAGCCTTCGCGCGGGCGAACAGGCTGATAGTCGTTATCATAAACAACGGTCCACAGTTCATCTTGAACCTTAGGCGGTTTTCGGCTAATTCGGTCGTTTATGTAAATGTCACCATCAATAATTTCAACTTTCTCTCCTGGCAGGCCAATCAATCGTTTGATGTAATTTTCTGTGGGGTCCAGCGGATTTTTGAATACTATTATGTCCCACCGTTTGGGCTGGATAAACTGATATATACATTTTAGCACCAGTATACGGTCACCGTTTGCAACAGGCATTTTGGCGGCGGCCGTCGGATAACTATGCGGCCAATAATAGCTGCAATTTGGGCAGCGAGTTACAGGCAGCGGGATGTTGCCGGGCGGGATCAAATCATCATTTCGGGTTGGGAAGCCATGGTCGTATCTATAGCCGCACTGAGGACAGCGCAGCCGAAAGTGAGCTCCTTTGAGGGTATCGGCCATACTGCCGGTAGGTATGCGGAATGCTTCCATAACAAATGCCCGGAAGACAAAGGCCAATACAAAAGCAGTTATCAGCCATTCGAAGGTATTTGCGACTTCAGCCGCTCTATCTCTTCTCCTTCGAGCGGCTTTACTGGAAACAGTTTTTTCGTCCTTATCTGCCGACATAAATTTCAATCCTATTTAAATAAGCTGGGCAAATGTAAAATAAATAATTATGCCAACAAGCCCGCCGTCCGTCAAGGCGGACAAGTCCTTAAATCGGTCAATAAACTATCTTTTTGTATTATTGAAAGCAATTTGTAAATAGCAGTAGCCACAGCATCTGTCAAACCCCCAAATGGGCATTTTCAAAAGACCCACAAAAAGCGCAAACGTGAGCTTTTTTGTATTCTGCTTGATAGGCCGAGCTTTTAATACGCTCAAGCGTAGCGTTTGAATATGACGGCGGAAGTGAATAAGCGTTTTGTATAACCTCTTGCAAATAAGTATCTTACGTCTAATTACCTTATCAAAAGAATTGTTTGTTGGCGTCTGCTGCCTTCCATATCGGTGGCTGAATTGTATACTTAGCGGCAGCCAAAGGCCAGCGGTGTGATTAGAATTCGATTTTTACGTATTCTGGAAGCGGGATTAGATTTTTTTTAGAATCTGAAAAATTTTTGCATAAAATTACTTGCTGTGTAGAAGTCTTTGTTGTATAGTACCTTGCAGTAGTTAGAGTTTTACTTCCCTGGTCGGTTCTGCGGTTGACAAAGGAGTAGTTGTCTAAATTACTACCAAAGTGATTCTTTTTCGGCCAGGACCTTTGCAGAGGTGCGTGATGAGCTGTCGGATATTAGCAGAGTTGATTTGCCTGACCACAGCTTTCGTAATGTAAATCGAACTTAGTTTCCCAAAAGCTCTTTCCTGAAGTGAGGTAATCTATGGCAACGATTACAAAGAAAGAACTGATCGAGCGGATTGCAGAACGCACACAAGCAAAAAGAGTCTTGGTCAAGCATATTATTCAGGCGTTTCTTGACGAGGTAATAAAGGAGCTCTGCGAGAACAACAACCGTTTAGAGTTCCGAGACTTTGGTGTCTTCGAGACCAGGACCAGAGCCGCCAGAATCGCACAGAATCCCAAAACCCTTCAACGTGTTGAGGTCCCTGCAAAGCGAACGGTTAAATTTAAGATGGGACGAGTGATGAGAGAGAATCTTTGTGTCCCGGCTGCAGAATCGACCGAAGCGAAATAATTATTTTATAGATAAGAGGCTGCATTCCGTAACAGAAGGCGGCTAAATTTTTTAGCTATAGAGCCCCGCAGATGCAGGGAGGCGTTTCTTTAGCAAAGTTTGTCAAAAGGAGTATTTTATGCCAGAGGGCAAAGTTAAATGGTTCAACCCAAGGAAGGGTTATGGATTTATCGCTGGTCCTGATGATTCCGATGTTTTCGTCCACTACTCCGATATCGCCGGTGATGGATACAGGACCCTTGTTGAAGGCGACCTGGTTAGTTTCGATATGGTCGAGAGTAAGAAGGGCTTAAGGGCCGAGAATGTAGTCCATACGGTCCCCGCCAAGCCGGAACCCAAATCAGTTGCAAAGACCAGGAAAGACTCGTAAAGCCCACTTTCTATTTTGGGCCAGAGGGGAAATTTTTAGCAAGTCTTGTTATTTCCATCCCTCAATTGTTTGATTTAATGCCGGAAAGCAGCGATAGCTGTTGCGGCCGATGTTCGGGTGTTTTGTGAAATACCTCGGCCAGCGAAGTGGTGGCGGCAGGGGCCACCGCCTTGTCGCTGTTATATTCGAGAGGACATCCGGTGAAGTGATTTTTAAGTATTTTTGCCGCAAAAACCAATTCTGTCCTCACATTCTTGCTTTTTACTTGCAACATGAGGCAGTTTTTGTTATTTACTAAATTATAAACGAGCTTATGACCCTGATACTGGGTAATTGCCGATTATGTTTGCTGCCGAGTACAAATCCGGGCTGGATTGTAATGTTCTGGTGCTGAACAAGCACTATATGGCTATCCGCATCGTGGGGGCCAAACGGGCCTTTTCTCTGCTTTTTCGCGAATTAGCCGAAGTCGTCTCCCTTGAGCAAGGCCGATATTCCAACTATGACTTCGAGAGTTGGTGCGAGGTAAGCCAATTCCGGCGACAATTTGAGCCGGATGGACACGATTGGGTCTCCACTGTAAATTTCTATATCGCGGTGCCGCGAATTATTCGGCTGTTATTTTATGACCGGCTGCCGCGAACCGATGTCAAATTCAACCGCCGAAACATCTTTGCTCGCGACAAAAACAGATGTCAGTACTGCGGCAGACGCCAGCCTACCAGCGAGTTGTCACTTGACCACGTTATTCCCAGGAGTATGGGCGGCAAATCAATGTGGGAAAACGTAGTTTGTTCCTGTGCCGAATGCAATATTAAAAAAGGCGGCCGAACTCCTAAGCAGGCCGGATTGACCCTTATCCGAAAGCCTATCAAGCCGAAGCACAATCCTCTCGTTCATGTTCACTTAGGCCACGAGCGCTACCATAGCTGGAAGCAATTCCTCGACCACGCCTACTGGTCAGTCGAATTAAAATGATCCGATAGGGCTGAGCTATGTTATGGTTCACTGGGATTTTCGAGATATGAACCAAATAGAACGACTGGTCAAAGAACATACCGCCCTTACTCGCCGTTACTTCCTCCAACTTGGCGCAGCGGGAGTTGCTGCTCTGACTACTTCGCGGCTGTGGGCCCAAGAGGGTAAAGGTCACCGTCTACTCACTGAGGCCATTTCAAAGCTGGAGTATCTCACGCGAGAAGAAAATTTCATTAGTGCCGGCCGAGGTAAGCCGCCGCCGCATAAGTTACCACTGGAGAAACGTCGCCCAGTGGGGCTGGTACGTGAGACCTGGCAGCTGGAGGTTCTGCCGGACCCTGAAAGTAACGCCCAGGTGGAACAGCCGCTTTCTAAAGCACTGGGTACGGCCTTGAACTGGGATGGGCTGATGAAGCTGGCCGAGAGACATGCGGTGCGTTTTATGAGTGTGATGGCCTGCACCAACGGCCGTGCTCCATTTGGCATGGGGTTATGGGAGGGCGTACCTTTGAGAGAGGTGGTGTGGCTGGCTCGTCCGACCGGCAACGTCCGGCGGGTGTTTTATTACGGCTTCCACAACGACGACCCAGAACAGAGGTTCCAGAGCTCTCTGCCCATCGGCCGGGTGCTGGAAGACCCGCCGGGTGAACACCCGGTAATCCTCTGTTACAAGCTGAACAATCGATGGCTGAGCAGTAAACGTGGTGGGCCGGTTCGCATGTTGGTCCCTGATGCTTACGGCAACAAATCGGTAAAGTGGCTGCAGCGGGTCTTGCTGACCAATAACTACCAGGCAAACGATACATACGCGCTCTGGAATAACGACACCGTCAGCCACATAAAAACCTGCGCCCGATTTATCCACCTCCCGGAAAAGCTCAAAGCCGGCCAGCCGGCGCCGATAACAGGCGTGGCGCAAGTGGGCATGTCCGGCCTGAGCAAGGTTCAGTACTGGCTGTGCCCGCACGATGCAGCCCTTGCCGAGAATGACCCTTACTTCACTAAGGCCGAATGGAAAGACGCGGATATCTTACCGCCTCCGGATGATTGGGGAGGAGACCTTCCCAATGGCAAGCTGCCGGCCGTGCCACGTCAAATCAACCCCACTACCGGTAAACCATACCACTGGCCGATGCGCGGCACCATCGTGCATTGGGCGGCACTTCTGACGATGGCACGCCCAGGAAAATACGACCTTCGCTGCCGCACCATCGACGCCAACGGTATCGCCCAGCCCATGCCACGACCTTTTCAGAAATCAGGCCGAAATGCTATCCAGCGAGTGCGGCTCGTCGTGGAGAAGTGAGTATCACCATCAAAATGACAAACCCCACTGCCAAGTAAAAGTGGATATCAACCCATTGGCTGTGAAATTGATTATTGATTATTGACTATTGATAATTTAATCTTACAAACGCGACACGGAATACGAGCTGGTCTTCAGTCGGACCGAACAGAAGTGGGTATGGGATACCCCATTTGTAATTTTTATGGAGATAAAATATGTCAGTGTCAATGACAATAATAGGTGCTGCTGACTGGTGGCAGAAGACCATCAATTACCAAATCATCAGAGGAAATGCCGTCTGGCGGTTTGGCCTGGTTTTGCTGGCGGTTGTGGGCGCCATGGTAGTAGGACGAACCGTACAATTTACCGTCAGTAAATATGCCCGGCGACTGGTCGAAAAAAAGGGAGAAAATCTGCTGACACTATTGCTGAAAGCCCTGGCAAACCCGATATATGTGGCCATATTTGCCACCGGTCTCTTCCTTGCCAAAGCTCCTCTATTTTTCCATGATGAGAACGGAATACGAACTGCTATAAGTGATGGATGGACAACAATTGCTCGGGTGGTAGCCGCTATTGCTGCAGCTTATGGGCTTTATCGGCTGGTCGATGTCATTGAATACTATCTGAATCGTCTGGTCGGCAAAACAGAAACCAAACTCGACGATATGCTGGTGCCGGTGGTGCGTAAGGCCCTGCGAGTAACAATAGCGATTGTCGCTGTTCTTCTGATTAGCGAGAATATCTTAGGGGCGAACGTCAAATCACTTCTGCTAAGTGCTGGTGTGGGCGGCATTGCCATCGCCCTGGCTGCCAAGGAAACGATAGCCAATTTTTTCGGCTCTATTACTATCTTTGCGGATCGGCCGTTTCAGATGGGCGAGCTGGTAAAGATTGATGGCCACTTCGGCCCGGTCGAGGAAGTCGGCTTTAGAAGCACCCGCGTCCGCACCTTGCAGGGACATCTGGTGACCGTACCCAATAGCGTGATTGCAAATTCGATTGTCGAAAATGTGGGCAGGCGTCCTTTTATCCGTAGGACATC
>JBHIDV010000198.1:0-5624 GCA_046760285.1 Sedimentisphaerales bacterium | reverse complement strand
CGTCTGTATGGGCCGAGCACTAATGATTCCGGGTATGGTCGGCAAAAATATCGGATTATGGCTGCAAGAAGGAGCAAATGCCCTGCCTAAGACGGTCGGTGTATTTGGCTCGACAGTCGAAGAGATTTTTGTTTGCTATGAGGAATTAGTCGCAAAGTATGGCAAAGATACCGTCAAGGAGATGCCGCTTGGAGCCATCGGGCTTTATACATTCATTGACAAACTCAAGGTCGGCCTGCAGCAGTTGATGGCTGGTAGCCGAAACTTCAAGGTCTCAACCATCAGCAGGGATGACCTTATGTCCCTGACACCCCAGGCTGCTCAGGTCTCTGGAATTCCTTATGTGATGGACGCCTACAGACAAGAAGCTGAAAAGATTATAAGCGCATAACTTCATTACCAGCATACAAGGATAAGGCTCCTTGCATTTCTGTAAGGGGCCTTTTTTATTGCTTCGCGCTGTAGATACCGTTACAATTTGTGGCGATGGAAAAGGATGTGGACATCAATAAAGTTTTTCGTCAGCACCTTGAGATGGAGCAGTTTTTCACCGGCTTCGCTGTAAAAGGAAAAAACTCAATGTCTGAGGCCTGCCCTGAGCGCAGTCGAAGGGACAGACGACAGAGCCGCGACCGTGAGGGAGTGGTCAGGTATCCAGAAGACAGAGCCGCGACTGTGAGGGAGCGGTTAAGCGTAAGCGAGGGGCAAAGCAAGAAAGCCGAAGAACTGGAAAAAATCGCTGAGGAAGTTCGTCGCTGCTGCTGTTGCAACCTGGGCTCGTCGCGGACTAATGCAGTACCCGGCGAAGGCAATCCCAATGCCCGCATAATGTTTGTGGGAGAAGCGCCAGGAGCGGATGAGGACGCTCAAGGCCGACCTTTTGTTGGAAGGGCTGGTCAACTATTAGATAAGGTAATCGCAGCGATGGGACTAAAACGGAGCGATGTCTTTATAGGCAATATTTTGAAGTGTCGTCCGCCGGAAAACCGCGACCCCCGCGCCGAGGAGATAATAAGCTGTTTTGGCTACCTTCAAAGACAGATTGAGATAATAGAGCCTGAGATTATTGTGGCTCTGGGTGCTCCGGCAGCCAGAACCTTGTTAAACACTAACAAGTCGATAGGCGAACTGCGGGGACAATTCCATGAATACTACGCCGGCCTCGGCAGAGCACCTATAAAACTTATGCCGACGTATCACACCGCTTATCTATTGCGAAATTACTCGCCGGAAAACCGCAAAAGGGTCTGGGAGGATATGAAGAAGGTCCTTGCCGAACTCGGCCTGCCGGTCCCAGAACACAGCAAGAAGTGAAATCCTTCACTGCTTTTTGGACAGGATGAACAAGATAACAACAGGATAACAAATCAAGAAAATCCCCTGGGCCTGCCGGCAGGGACGGGGCCTGTTATCCTGTCTTAATAAAACAAAATCTTGTTATTCTCGTCTAAAATAACTTGCCGGCGTTGCGACACGCTGGCGAATGTCGAGCCAACACGTCGTTCATCTGCCACCAAACGCGGGTGCATGTCATTTTTGTAGGTAAAAAGAGGCTTACTTTGGAAAAAGCCATCCCCAAGCTACGCGCAAGGTAAGCCACACGTCAGTCATTATCTATCGTCCTTCGCTGTTCATTTCGGATTGGGTGGCAGCCTCAAAGCCGAAGGCTTTGGGGATGGTACATGTTTATTGAAAAACTTGTGTTAAAGACCCAAAAAATCTACCTACAAACGTGAAGTGCACCCACCAAACGCACGAATTCAAATTTTTCTTGCATTAGTTCAGACTTGCAATTAGGTTAGGATACCTTAATAGGGTTTCCGTGAAGCGGGGTTTCCAAAAAGTAACAGACAGGCGAGAACCAACAACCGCTCATTTTCGCCAATAAGACGATAAAAATGGACGTTGTAGACCGATTCAGACAAAAAGCAAAGGGCAAAAATCTATCTGTTGTCTTGCCGGAGGGCAGAGATGAGCGGATAATCCGGGCGGCCCGCATACTTAAGGACGAAGGTATCACCCGGCCGATCGTACTCGGAAGAGCCGAGCAAATTGCGGCAGCGACCGAAAAGGCTGGTATAAGTCTTGATGGTATTGCCACCATAAACCCCAAAGAAAACGATAGGCTCAGCGTGTATGCCGAACAGTACAGCCGCCGCAGGCAGGGCATCCCGGTGTCCATAGCAAAGCGCATCGTCGCAAAGCCCTTGTTCTTTGCCGGGATGATGGTGGCTCAGGGAGATGCTGATGCCGTCGTCGGCGGTGTTGCCGGTGCCACAGCGACTGTTATTCAGGCTGGGGTTCTGACGGCGGGGCTAATGCCCACAGTCCAGACCCCCTCCAGTTACTTTTTGATGGTTATTCCAAACTTTCTCGGCGAAAAAAATAAACCCTTTATCTATGCTGACTGTGCCGTCAATATCGACCCTACTGCTGAACAACTGGCCGATATAGCACTGGCCTCGGCGGTAAGTGCACGCAGAATTCTCGGCGCCGAGCCGCGGGTGGCACTGCTGTCGTTCTCCACCAAGGCAAGCGCATCAGCTGCCAGCGTGGCTAAGGTGAGAAAGGCCTTACAGATAGCCCGTGCTCGTGAGCCTGGCCTGGCTATTGACGGGGAATTCCAGGCCGACACCGCCATCATTCCGAGGATAGCGGCAAAAAAACTCAAGACCGAAAGCTCCGTTGCCGGAAAGGCCAACGTCCTGATATTTCCTGACCTTAACTCAGGCAATATTGCCTACAAGCTCACCCAATATATGGCTGGTGCTCAGGCTATCGGGCCATTCCTGCAGGGCTTTGCCAAACCTATTACGGACCTTTCCAGAGGGGCCAGCGTAGAGGAGATCGTCTCGGCGGTGATATTGACTCTGGCGCAACTGGCATAAATAACAAGTGCGAATCGACAAGGCCAAGAAACAAGATAGGAGCTGTGGTGTTAACCATGAAAGTACTCGTTATCAACGCAGGCAGTTCTTCAGTAAAATATTACTTATATCAAATGCCTGAGGCTGAGGTCCTGGCCAGGGGGTTTGTGGAGAGGATCGCGGAAGACAACTCCAGGCTCTCACACTTCTTTGGGGGCCAGACCTACTCGGAGCAAACAAAGGTCAAAAACATCGCCAAGGCAATAGAGTTTATACTGGCAACACTTGTCAGGGCCGACGTGGGGGTCTTGAAAAACCTTTCGCAGATTGGTGCTGTCGGCCACAGGGTCGTGCATGGTGGCGAAGAGTTCACCGGTTCTGTAGTTATCGACGAGAACGTAATTGCCTCGATCGAGAAATTCGCCGACCTTGCTCCCCTGCACAACCCCCCTAATCTTGCAGGCATCCGAGCTATCCAGAGCAGACTACCGAACATACCGCAAGTTGCCTGCTTCGATACCGCGTTTCACGCTACGATTCCAAAGGTTGCTTATATGTATGCTCTGCCGTATGACCTCTATGAGGAATACGGTATTCGCCGGTACGGTTTTCACGGCATTTCACACAGATATGTTGCCCGGCGTGCCGCTGGGCTAATGGGCAAGGGCAAATACCAGATCAACGCTATTACCTGCCATCTCGGAAACGGTTGCTCGATTACCGCCGTCAAACAGGGCAGGTCAACCGACACCTCTATGGGCTTTACGCCTCTGGAAGGCGTGCCGATGGGAACCCGCTGTGGAGACCTGGACCCAGCCATACTCTTCTATCTGGAAGAAAAGGGCTATGGCGTGAAATTGCTGAACGCCCTGTGCAACAAGAAAAGTGGTTTGCTGGGAATCTCCGGCATCTCGAATGACGTTAGAAACCTGGAGCAATTGGCCAGCCAGGGCGACCAACGGGCAAAGTTGGCTATTGATATCTTCTGTTACCGCATCAAGAAATACATTGGTGCCTACGCCGCTGTGCTGGATGCTCTGGATGCCCTGGTTTTTACGGGCGGAATAGGCGAGAATGCGGTTCTTCTGCGGCAGCAGATATGCACCGGCCTGAACCAGATAGGCATTCAGCTTGACCCCATAGCAAACCGAGCGGCGATAGCTAAAGAGGCCGAAATAGGCACCAAAGACAGCAAAGTAAAAGTTTATGTCATCCCCACCAATGAACAAGTCGCTATCGCTAAAGACACCTATCAGCTAACAGTAGGTAAACAGCCAATCCTATCAAAACAGGGCACCTGCCCAAAATAGAAAAATTCGATAAAATAGGAAAAGAATATCAACAACAAGATATAAATCTGGAGCATCTTGGTAGACTGCAGCGCACCAGTGGTACTAAGAATTTACCCAATTGTTATTTCATTCAACCAGTCAGATAAATAAAAAACAGTTTTAGGATTTGTTAGTACCACTGGAACCATTGGCGCGCAGTCTGAAGGAGATGCAGGAAAAAAATAACAGGTTCTTAGTTAAAATATGGGAACAAGATTCGTTTATCAAGCGTAAAATGAATTGGGTTGAGGGGGAAATTTGGGCACTTTCAAAAAAAGTCATAAAAAATTAAGATTTTTTCGATTAAGGGGTTGATTCTTGTTAAAAAAAGTGTAGTTTTTCTTCAAATTGTTCTTTTTTCATTAAAGAAATATTTGTGATTTATTCGATTAGATATTTAATAGAAGAAATTTTTTGAAAGCCAACAAATAGCTTTTCATCACCCTCCTCCGAAGCCAGATTCTGTTGTTTCGAGAATCTGGCTTTTTTGTCGACACGCGTGTTAAAACGGGCAAATAACAAATATGTCATTGACGTTAAGTTGGGAAATGGCAGGGACGGCACCGCAGGTCGCGGTCGGTTGTAGCAGCTCATCGGCAGTCTGTAGTGAATGAACGTGTCAGCGGTTTATTCTCTTACTTCGGGACAGGACGTAATATAATCAAGACAGTCACTTAAATTAGCTGTGGCTACAGCAATGGTACAATCAGCAGCACCATAATAGAGATTAAGCTGGTCTGTTTCTTTGTGCACCACGGCTCCGGTGGGAAATACAACACCACTGACGTCACCAACTCGTTCGTAATATGTGTCAGGTCCTAAGACCCATTCGTCACTTCGGCGTAGGACCTTCCAGGGTGCGTTCAAATCTAAAAGTACGAGCCCAACGCGGTATATCTGTCCTGCGGTGGTGCTGCGGACGCCGTGGTAAAATATTAGCCAACCCTGCGGTGTTTCTAAGGGTTGGCAAGCCAGCCCTACTCTGTGACAGTCCCAATAAGCGGGTCTTGTTCTAATAAGCAATTGATGGTCGCCCCAATGCTTAAGATCCGGTGAGAAACTCAGCCAGATATGTGCCTCGCCGCGAACAATAGGGCGGTGAATGAGCGCGAATCGTCCATTAAATCTGCGAGGAAATAGGCAGGCATCTTTATCCTCCGGCGGCAAAAGGGCGCCCAAGCGAGCAAAAGTTCTAAAATTTTTGGTGATTACCAGCGAGATTACTGGACCACCTTCACTGAAAGAGACATAGGTAACGGCAAATTGCTTTTGCTCTTCCAGCCAGACAACGCGAGGGTCCTCCAGACCCCACTTTTCCTCTCGAGAGCTTTGGTCAGCCTCCAAGGTTGGTTTAGGGTCGATTTGCCAGTCCGTGAACCCATCGGCACTGCGGGCAACGGTCAAATGCGAGAAGCCACGCATATCT
>JBHIDV010000197.1:0-5661 GCA_046760285.1 Sedimentisphaerales bacterium | reverse complement strand
ACAAGGCGATAGATTTGGTTGATGAGTCGGCTTCGAAGTTGCGGATTGAAAACGATTCGCTGCCTGCCGAGCTGGATAGTATTCGCAGGAAAATTGTTCAGCTTCAAATCGAACGCGAGGCCCTGAAAAAGGAAAGCGACGAGGCCAGCAAAGAGCGGCTAAAGAAAACCGAAAAGCAGTTAGCTGAACTGCAAGAACAGGATAAAGAGCTTACCGCTCGCTGGGAAAGCGAGAAAAGCGACATTGACCAGATAAAAGAACTAAAACAAAAGATAGAAGATGCTCAAACCAAGTTTGAAAATGCTCAACGCAAAGGCCAATTGGAAGCTGCCGCCCGTTTGAAATACGAAACTGTTGCTAATTTGAAAAAAGAGCTTAAAGAAAAAGAGGCTCAGCTTGCCCAATCTAATGGGACCAAGATAATCGAAAACCGGGTAACTGAAGAGCACATCGCTGAGGTTGTATCCAAATGGACAAATATACCCGTCGCCAGATTATTGAGTGGCGAGCGTGAAAGATTAATGAAGATGGAGGAGCTTATCAGAAAGCGGGTAGTAGGTCAGGATGAAGCCGTCAGTGCTCTTTGCAACGCGGTGCGCAGAAATCGAGCAGGTCTGAGTGACCCCAATCGGCCCATAGGGACATTCCTTTTTCTTGGTCCCACCGGCGTAGGCAAGACCGAACTTTCCAAAGCCTTAGCTGATTTTCTGTTCAACGACCCAAACGCTATGGTTAGGATTGATATGAGCGAGTTTATGGAACAGCACTCCGTTGCTCGGCTTATCGGTGCACCTCCCGGCTATGTGGGCTACGAGGAAGGTGGACGTTTGACCGAAGCGGTTCGTCGTAAGCCGTACTCGGTGATTTTGCTCGATGAGATTGAAAAGGCCCATCCGGATGTGTTCAATGTCCTGCTACAGGTCTTCGATGATGGCCGATTGACCGACGGCAAAGGCCGAACCGTCGATTTCAAAAATACCGTTATTATTATGACCAGCAATATCGCCAGCCAGCAGATTCAAAAGCTAACCGAAGAGGCCGGCGCCGACTGGGAAATCGAGGCCCATGTCAAGGATGCGCTCAAACAGGTCTTTAAGCCAGAGTTTTTGAACCGTGTCGATGAGATAATCGTCTTCCACATGCTCACGAAAGACGATTTAACAAAGATTGTCAACATTCAACTGAACTACTTAGCCGAGCGCCTGAACGGACAGAAGATAAGGCTTGAATTCACCGAAGAAGCTCGCCAGCAAATTATGGACGAGGGCTACGACCCGGTATATGGTGCCAGGCCGTTGAAGCGGACCATTCAGCAAAGGCTGGAAAATCCACTTGCTGCGGAAATCTTAGCTGGCAAATTCGCCGAAGGCGACACCGTAAAGGTTGATTCTACCAGCCACAAATTCACCTTCAAAAAAATCTAATCGCCATTAGAAAAGTTTGACTGCCATATATTTTTTTGTTAAACTATTTTTATGGGACATTCATGGGTTGATATCGAGATTAGTGATTTAGAAAGAAAACACTCTAAGAAAGTCAAAGCTTTAGTGGATACAGGGGCAAGTTTGACTACTCTGCCCAAAAAGATTGCTAATGAGCTTAGAATCAAACCAACCAGTCAAGAGCAGGTTTCCACAGGAGCAGGTTTGATAGAGGTCTCAAGAGGCGAAGCATGGATAACGGTTAAGGGTAAAGAAGGCCCATTCAATATCTGGATTTCTGATATAATAGATAAGGTCTTACTTGGGGTAGTTGTTTTAGAGTCGCTCGGCTTCAAAGTTGACCCCACAACCGGAACATTAGAAGAAAAGCCGTTGCTTTTGTATTGACATTGGCCCAAATAGGTAGCTGCTTTATTATTTCATTATTTTGATGAACCGCAGGGAGTTTATCAAATCGGCCTGCTTTGGGGCTGCGGCGTTAGCAGGGCCGACAGTCTTGGCTCGGGTCGCAGGGCCCATGGCTCGGGCGCAAAGGCCGCCGAGTTTTCTTTTTATCCTCGCCGATGATCTCGGCTGGGCGCAGTTAAGCTGCTACGGCAACGATTTCTATGAAACCCCCAATCTTGACAGACTCGCCAGCGAAGGCGCCAGATTCACCGATGCCTACGCTGCAGCTCCGGTATGCTCGCCGACCCGCGCGTCCATTTTAACTGGAAAATATCCAGCCCGCTTACATCTGACCGATTTTATTGCCGGTGGCCGGTATCCCCATGAAAAACTCAAACAACCCGATTGGCAAAAATATCTGCCGTTGGAAGAAGTAACAATTGCAGAGGTGCTCAAGACTGCTGGTTACGCTACCGCCAGTTTCGGAAAGTGGCACCTCAGTATCACTAAAAAACCACCGGAAAGTCTTCCCTTCAATCCTGACAAGCAGGGCTTCGATGAATCAATCGTTACCTATAAACCAGCTTCCAGTCACAACCCCGAGGCCGATGCCCACAATGTAGAAATAATTACAGGAAAGTCGTTAGAATTTCTTCAAAGTAATAAAGACAGGCCTTTCTTGCTCTATGTCAGTCACAATACCATACACACTCCGATTATGGGCAAAAAGAAGCTGATTGATAAGTACAAAAGAAAATCAGGGGCCGATTTGCCCGAGAATAATCCAATAATCGCAGCGATGCTTGAAGAGCTGGATGATAGCGTAGGCAGACTATTGAAGAAGCTGGATGAACTAAAGATTGCTGACAAAACTATCGTTGTCTTTTTCTCCGACAACGGCGGATTAGAAAGAAGCGCCAGGCAAACTCCCTTACGCAGCGGCAAGGCCAATCTGTATGAGGGCGGCATCAGAGTGCCTCTAATTATTCGCTGGCCAGGTGTAACCAGGCCCGGCAGTATTTGCAGCGAACCCGTAATCAGCGTAGATTTTTTCCCGACTATTTTGGAAATCGTCGGCCTGGAGGGTAAAGCTAAGAAACCAATCGATGGCGTTAGCCTGGTGCCGCTTCTTAAACGAACCGGCCGGCTGAATCGCAAAGCCATTTATTGGCACTATCCACATTATCATAGCAGTAGTATCGGTCCTTGCGGAGCTATTCGGGCTGGTGATTATAAGCTAATTGAATGGTTTGACGAGAGTATTTTTGGTCCTGATAATAGGTTTGAGCTTTATAATCTCAAAGAGGACATCGGCGAGCAAACCAACCTGGCTAAAGAGATGCCGGAAAAGGTGTGCAAATTGAAAGAAATGCTGCAGGATTGGCGAAACGAAGTAAACGCCCAGATGCTAACGCCAAATCCTGATTATGACCCGAAAAAGGCCAGGAGGTCAAAGAGCTAAAAAGATATATAAAAGCTGATTTACCATGTCCTGTTTTTTACAAGGATTATGTGGGAAGGAGCCTTTATATGTCGAAGTTAAAACGTTTGAGACGGAAACGGGCCTTGCAGAAACAGGCCAACATCAGAAATATGGCCTTGCAGAAAAACTTAAAAGCAACGCTGGGAACCCATAAGTTAATGAAGCAAATGGCACGAGACCACCAAGATGTACTTCAAAACATCGAGTTCATTCTCGTAACCGGCTATCGTGACGACCACAGCATCGATGATTGTATCATTGCCGAGACCCTCAAAGCAGCCATCCATGGTTATTTGCCCCAGGACCGACGAGCTGTATCGTTGAACAAGGCTCTTGGAGGTATCCGCGAGTTTCGCAGCGACGTTTCGGATGATATATGGCGAGACTGCCTGCGCGTCGTTCTGCAATCTGTTCACCGTCATTCTACTTTGAAACCTGGCTCCAGACAGTATCTCGACTTTGTTTCTGATTTCATTTTTTGATTGCTACTGAAGAAATTGAATTTTTCAAATTCGTCTTGCAGTTTTTCTCACGAAGGCCAGAATAATTCCCTACGATAGCGCAATAAGATACACCAGAAGGCATCCCAAGTGGAAATTAAGATGGTACAGGTCAATCTTTCTTGATTCCTTAGCCATACCGGTTTTTGCTCTATTTTCTATTAGCATAGCTGGTCTCGCAAGTCAAGCTACAGCATCATCTCTGAGCGATTATAGATTCACCGGTATGCTGCGGCTGGCGAGATATTCTTTCATCTGCCTTATTGTATAATTTCCAAAGTGCGTGATGGAAGCCATAAGCACTGCATCTGCACCACCGTCAACGATAGCATCGTAGAGATGTTCGAGTTTTCCTGCTCCGCCGGATGCGATTACCGGGATATTAACTGCATCGGTAACGGCTTTGTTCAGTTCATTATCGTAACCAGCTTTGGTGCCGTCGGCGTCCATAGATGTCAGCAATATTTCGCCTGCACCTAACTTTTCGCCCTTTACAGCCCATTCGACTACGTCAATGTCGGTCGGCTCGGAGCCGGCCTTGACGCAGACCTGCCATTTATGTGCGTGCTGTTTTGACCGGCGGGCATCGATGGCCAGAACAACACACTGGCTTCCAAAATGTTGGGCAGCTTCAGCAATCACATTCGGATTCGCAACCGCAGCGGTGTTTATGGAAACTTTGTCGGCTCCGCTTCTTAGAATTGTATCCATTTGCTCGACGGTTTGTATGCCGCCGCCCACGGTAAACGGGATAAAGACATTCTCCGCAACCTTCTCCACAAGCTCGATAATCGTTTTGCGAGAGCGAATGGTAGCGGTAATATCTAAGAACACCAATTCATCAGCTCCTTCGTCACTGTACCTGGCGCCCAGTTCCACCGGGTCGCCGGCATCGCGGAGGTTTAGGAATTTAATGCCCTTAACCACACGATTGTCTTTAACATCGAGACAGGGAATGATTCTTTTTGTCAACATTTGTTATTTTCAGCATTTTTCGCAAATTTTGGAGAAATTTTCCAGAACTTTTAACCCGGCTCTGCCGCTTTTTTCAGGGTGAAACTGCACGCCGTATATATTTTCCTTCTGCACTGATGCAGCGAGAGAAAAGCCGTAGTCCGTATAGGCCACTTTGGCTTGGTGGTCAGTGACACTGGCATAGAAAGAATGCGCAAAATAGAAATTTTTTTCTTTTCCCAGCTCAGCAAATAAATCCATATCTTCGGGCAGCTTCACCTGATTCCAGCCCATATGTGGAATTGTTCTCCGTAAGGAGTCCATAGGACTGCCAGCAGGGATAGGAATAACGTCGCCGCTTATTAATCCGAGTCCACGGTGCTGACCATATTCGCTGCTGTGGTCAAAGAGCATCTGGTAGCCGACACAAATACCCAGCATCGGCTTGCCGTCTGAAGCGAGCCTTTTTATCGGCTCAGAAAGTTTGCCCAATTCTCTGATGGCGTAACCGAAGGCTGCGACGCCAGGCAAAACAATGCCGGCTGCGCATTCGATTTTTTCTGGCTCGTTGCTAAGCACCACCTCACAACCAATATGCCTGAACGCATTGCATACGCTCCTGACGTTTCCCACGTTGTAATCGATAACAACTATCATAAGTCAAATTAAACCGCATAAAAACCTGTTCGTCAAATGAGATAATCTGATAAAGTAATTAAGCAGGAATGAACCTTGCTTTTTGGGTAAGGTTGGATTAATATGAACATTTATACGTAATAAACGTAAACTGCTTAACAACCAGCCTTATTTTATAATTTTTGGGCATGGTTCAAACAGCATAGATTCTGGGTAACATTGATTTGTAGCTCCATAGCGTGTGGCAGCCTCAAATCCG
>JBHIDV010000196.1:0-5674 GCA_046760285.1 Sedimentisphaerales bacterium | reverse complement strand
CAAAGCTGGGAGTCGCCACAGCTATTAGCTGCAAACCGCAAGGTGAGTCTCTTGAAAACGCGCTTAAGAACTGCCGAGCTCTGCTGCGCCTCGCAGCAGAAAGATTCGTCAGAGACAATCTTATTTAACAATTTTATTAGTAATGCGAATTCAGTTGGTGCGGGGTCTCACTTGCACCTTTGCCAGTTTCTCATAAAACTGAATTATCCGGCCATGGTCATCTTTACCGCATCCTGCCACTTTCAAGGCCTGCATGATTTCCATAACCACACTGGACAAAGGGACAGGAACTCCGAGCTGGTGGGCGGTATCCAGCGCATTGGCTAAGTCTTTGATATGTAATTCGATACGAAAGCCTGGCTTGAAGTTGCCGGCCAATGCCAGAGGCATTTTAGCATCCAACACTGTGCTGCCTGCCAGGCCGTACCGAATTGCCTGGTAGAGCCTTTCTGGGTTCACGCCTGCCTTGGTGGCCAGCACCATTGCTTCCGACATCGCGGCGATGTTCAAGGCAACGATGATTTGGTTGGCCAATTTAGTCGTATTTCCGCTGCCGACCTGGCCAACCCAGGTCACAGAAGCTCCCATCACGCTCAAAATATCCTTTACCTTCTCAAAAGTATTTTTTGGTCCGCCTACCATAATCGCCAATGTACCTTCGATAGCTTTAGGCTCCCCGCCGCTTACCGGAGCATCGAGCAGCACTACCTGTTTTGCCTTTGCCTTTTCCGCAATCTCCTGGCTGACCAGTGGCGCAATGGAACTCATATCAATCAAGACGGTTCCTGGTCTGGCTCCAGCCAAAACTCCATCCTCTCCCAGCACCGCTTCTTTAACCTCGGGCGAATTCGGCAGCATAGTTATCACCATCTCGCTCTTTTCGGCTACGTCCTTGCTGGAGAGGGCTGCAAGGGCTCCAGCCTTAACCATGTCTTTTACTTTTTCCGGTACAATGTCGTAAACCACGACCGAGTAACCAGCCTTAAGCAAATTTTTTGCCATGGGATTGCCCATAATCCCTAAGCCAATAAAACCAATTGTTTTCATTGTTTTGTCCTATCGATATAGCGATTTGCGATTTGCCATTTGCGATTAGCAAAATGCCGCTTGCCTATACATTTAAATTAAGCCACAGATGAACACAGATTAACACAGATTTTTACTAGTTTTTTTTTGTATTTCAGGGAAATCTGTGAAATCTGTGGCCAAAATACAAATTCTTATACTTTCAAGTTCGCCACGACATCCTCCAAAGGCATCTCTGCATAGCAGATAGCGGTATCGGCGACGCCATAATAAACCTTCAGTTTATTATCTTCATAAAGCAGGCCGCAGCTAAATACCACATTCCCAAAGAAGCCGTCACATTCGTAGTCAGCCTGCGGTTCAAGGATTGGTTTTTCGCTCCTGGCGATGACCTTCCACGGCTGTTGGCCGTCCAGCAGCACTGCTCCCAGACAATAGCGATTGCCTCGGTCTACTCCGTGATAAATCTCCAGCCACCCCGCTGCTTTCTTGCGAAAGCAAGAAGGGGGGTCGATTCGGAAAGGTACGGCACTTGCGCCAATCTTTATTTCGTCCCAAAAGCTGGCACGAGGTCCCATCAGATAGCGATGGTTGCCCCAGGAAATCATATCGGGCGATTCCGCCAGCCAGATATCCTGTTTTCTAAATAAAGGAGAATCCGGCCGATGCAGGGCATAAAACTTACCGTCAATTCGTTCAGGAAAAAGTACAACATCCTTGTTTTCAGGGGCGAAGATAATGCCGTGACGCTCAAATGTGCTAAAATCTTTTGTCGATGCCAGGGCCGTTACCACCCCAACAGGTGAAACTGCAACGTAGCTGATATAATATGTCCCATCAATAAGGCTGATGCGAGGGTCTTCGATGCCGAAGCTTTCATAATCATTGGCCGCAGCGAGAGCTGCTGTATCTTCAATCTCAAATTTAATGCCGTCATAACTGCGTGCCAGTCTTAGATGTGAAATCGAAGTCAAGTATGTTTGGCTGGGCGTAATTATTAACCTGGGGTCTGAAAAATCTATTTTCGAGTCTTCCTTCGAGAACTCTTTTATAACGAAGTCAGCTTCAGCAGCATCATAAACGGCAGTTAGCACGAGGTCTGGATGTCTGCTAATGGGCCTTTCTGCCACGCGAAGTAGTAGAATGACCTGGTCTTTGAAACGGGTGACACCGGCATTAAATACGCCGATAACCTCGAAGTCGTCTCTGGAGGGGGTAATGTCCCTCGGCTCAATTATAGGATTATCTGGCCAGCGAAATATTGACACCTCAGGTCCCTCCAGCTAATCTGCAAACGCAGGCCCACCTTCGCGGACGGCGTAACCTTGTTTTTCGTTGTAAAGG
This sequence comes from Sedimentisphaerales bacterium, assembly GCA_046760285.1. Classification (GTDB taxonomy): domain Bacteria; phylum Planctomycetota; class Phycisphaerae; order Sedimentisphaerales; family Anaerobacaceae; genus JBHIDV01. The sequence continues at coordinate 3,304 of JBHIDV010000196.1, read as the reverse complement.
AAGATAAAGCTGCCAGTATCTTTGGCTCGTTGAGCATTTTTAAAAAAGATAAACCAATGGCCATGCGATTTGTCGCCATAGGCCGCTGGCCCTTTAGCGGTGAGGATTGTTTTGACATTGCGCGGCCAGTCAGGCGGGACTTCATCGGTTACCTGCCATCTGCGCAAATCATAATCGTAACAGGCAAACTTGTACCGCCAGGGCACGATACTCCTATCGCCTTTACTCCAATCTCCTACGCCGTAACGAAACCGCACATAAGGACGATTGTTATTGTCCACCGCGGGAAGGCCTATGTTGGTGAATTCATCACCGGAGTCAAATACAAGGCATTTTTTATCCGCCAGTGCTTTACTGACGGGCAGCTTCACTCTGTCACCAGTAATATTTCGCCAGATGCCTTCGATGTCGCGGTAAATATAATACATATTGTATCGATATACTGCTTCATGCAGTCCTGGGTATTTCAGCGGCCGCCAGGGATGCTTTCTTTTGCCTTTCACCCTCGCAGCATTATCGTCCTTATGGAGCCAGAAACAATGAACGGTTTTGTTATCACTGCCTGGATGAAAACTACAATAGGCGGCAGCCAGTGGGTCATGGGGTTCCAGACGCATCTCAATGATTTTCTGCGCTGGCGACCAGTTTTGTCCGTCATCCTTGCTGATTCGTAAACACCAGGGTTCCATATGCCCGCCCGCACGATAGAACAGGTAGATGTCATTGTTTGCCATGCGCATAGATTGAGGGTAGGTGGCCCGTGGTGTGGGTGTAGGCTGCTCTTGCCACGAGGTAACGTTATAAGGTTCGGTACTACAGGTGTGGCGCATCGCTCTGCCATGACAGCCATAAAAGATGTGAATATACCCCCGGCTGTCAATACAGATGGATGGATTGCCATGTGCATCTCGGTCCAGGCCAAACTGCGAAGCTTTTACCGGCTCAGACCAACTCTTACGGCTAATGTTATAAACCATTACAATCGGCTGACCCTTCGTATTCTGGAAGGCACAATACACCCTACCTTTGACAACCACAGCATGAGGTGCAATGACGTTGTTATAAAAGGGTGGATATTGACGATATCCACCCTTAATAGTTTCAGCGGCAATAGCAGCAAAAGCGTCGTCCAGCCTGACAGGGCTGTCCAATCCAATAGCCCAAACGCCAGCACAAGCAACCAAATTTGAGCTGACGAAAACCGCCAAAGCTAACAATACCGGCGCGAGGTTCTGCAGTTGCGCAGACACAATTTTGACCCCTTAAAACTAAATTCCGACGATTTATGTGCCAAGAAGTACTTTTGCGCCTTTGCCTTGCTGGATTAGAGGTACGTAGCTGTCCAATTCTTTGAGCACTTTGGAATCGGTTAGGTCGACCACTTCCTTCTTTTCGTGGGCCATATATGCAGCCATAATCAGCATGGTGATGAGCCGGCCGTATTCGAAATCAAGCAGAGCGTTTTTGCCTTTCTCAAAAGCCGAAAGTGCATCTCGCCATTCAGCTATGTATCCGTACAGGTCAGGCTCGTTGGGCTGCAGTACCAGGGCCCCGCGCGTTGCCTGTGCCTTCTCCAGAGCAAGTTCGCTGTCTGCGACAGCAGCTGCCGCTGCGTCGCTAATAAATAAACCCGCAGGCGATTGCAATGAATTGACGGTGCACGAATAACCCGGACCGAATGCCTCCATAAGGAGTCTCAGTCCCGGTGCATCATACATCCAGGAATTGGTAGCTTGGACTACGCTATGTACTCCGGTCTTAGGGTCTTTGAACTCGATGGAGACGCTGGAGTAGTCCTCGGCAGGCGCGGCGGAATAATCCAACCCTCTTTCGCGAAGCTGACTGAGCCATGGCTCTTTGCCCCACTTCAGTAGCGCCATACTGGCGGTGACCGAAACGGGCGTCAGATAATTGGGCGGCTTGCTGCTGGGTGTGACCATAAACATTCCAGCAGCTATACTGTGGCAGCCCATATCGCAGCAGGCACCGCCTCCCTGTTTCGTGGGGTCCCAGAACCACGGCTCGTGTGGTCCGCCGTGCTCCTCTGCGCTGCGGGCCAGATGGACAGGCCCCATCTGTTGTTCGACCGCTGCAAGCTGACGCCGAGCCTCAACTATAGGCGGCATATGGATCTGGTTTTCGAAATAAGCGGTGGGCAGGCCAGTTTCCTTGGCCATCTTTACCATTGCATTTGCCTCCTGGAGGTTGCGGGCAAGGGGTTTCTCGCAGATGATTCCCTTCAGTTTAGCTCCAGATTTTACGGCCTGAACTATGTCGCGCATTACCTCGATACGGGCAAAGTTCGGGGCAAAAATGCACGCCACGTCAACAGCAGCGCAAAGCTCAGCTGTGCTCTTATAAACCTGGGTGTTACCCAGACCATCTTCGCGAGCACGCTGGGCAAGCTGCTCTGCCCCCTCGGGGGCGTAGACGCCCGCTAATTCAGCACCGCGGACTGAGCATAATGACCTTTCATGAAATCCAGCTACGAAACGAGCTCCAATCATTCCTATCTTTAGCATTGCCTAAACCCTTTCATATCAAGACATTATAAGTTGATACGACCTTGCATTATACCATTACCCAGAGACGGCAGGCCGACATTAGCGGCCGCTTAATATTTACCGTACTTTTAGTTAAAGCACAACCAAAACACGGCGAAAAAATAGGAATTTAGCGAATTCTGAAAAGACGTTGGCAATCAAATAGCACATTTTCAAGCACGAATACAGATAGCTGCAAAATGCGACCGAAAAAACCTCGCAAAAATTCGCAAAAACACGCTTTTTTTAGCAAAAATCAAAAAAAGTGCACACTTTTTTATCATTTTTTGGGGTAGCTGCGCAAAATGAACGAAATATATTTGTTAGCTACTCTGCCAAAGGCGGAGCTTTTTGGACAGGATGAACAAGATAACAGAGCAAGAAAATCCTGTTAATCCTGTCTAAATTATGCAAGGATTTTCGGCTATGGTATAGCGATAATTGTATGGAAAATAAACTTACTCTAAAAGAAATCAAGTGGAGATAAGAAATGCCTGCGATAGAGGTTACAAAGAGACGAATGAATATGCCCGAAATAAAGGTTAAGGCTAAAGCGCTGGGGATAACTCCTGGCAAGATGAAAAAGGTAGAGCTTATCCACGCTATCCAGCAAGCAGAAGGTTGCACGCCGTGTTTTGGCAGGTCAAACGGTCAATGTCCTTACACCGACTGCTGCTTTATGAACGATTGCCTTAAAGTCAAGTTATTTTAGACGGGATTAACAAGATTTTGTCTTTGTTCAGACAGGATAACAGGATTTT
>JBHIDV010000195.1:0-5689 GCA_046760285.1 Sedimentisphaerales bacterium | reverse complement strand
CATAGCTCTAAATGCAGGCAGATAAAAGAAACTAAAGCGACAGAAAATTTGATACCCCTTTACCGATCAGCGGAGTTTGATAAAAGAAAAATTTTTTCCTTTGGTTTTTTGCCTCACGAGAAAAATGTATTATACTTTAGATAGGAGTGGTTGGAGCGGTGTCTTGAAATATATAGAATAATACTCCTTCCTTCTCTCTAAGGGGGGCAGGCTGACCAGTCAAGCTACAGTATAAATGGGGGGTCACTGTCTCCCTTGTTTTTTGCGTGTCCCTTTATTGCATCTGCGGTATAATTGGCTGCCATTCTATCTTGGCGGCACCCAGCAAAGTGCCGGTTGCGTAGGCTAAGTCAACCAGCGCTATTTGATACTCAGCCAATGCGCGGATTTCGGCGCTTTGGGCGTCGGCAAAATTGGTTTGCGCCTCCAATACGTCTGTAGATGTCCTCAGTCCAAGTTCAAACTGCCGCTTCTCCGCCTCGAATAGCCGACCTTGCAGGATGGTATTTTGTCTGCTGGCCAGAATACGCTGCCAGTTTGCCTCGAGCTGGTCTATTGCATTGAGCACCTCAAGTTCAATCATGGCCCTACGGCTGTCGCGACTGGCCAATCGCTGCCGACGCTGATAAAAGGCCTGAAGCAGCCGACTCTTGGCTGCTTCATTTCCTAAAGGCACTAAAAGCTGCAGTCCAACTCGATGATCCTCAAACTTGTTATCGAAGAGCAAATCGAAGGAGTCATCCCTCGTTGCTCCCAGACCATTGATATTATATGTATAATCCAGCGTAACCAACGGTAGCGCTTGATTGCGCAGGTAATCAAGCGTACTGATATCTTCAGCGATTTGTAGCTGAAGTTCGAGCATTTCCATGCGATTGTCAATAGCTGCTTGTACTAATTGTTGTCCTTGTAGCTCGTAATGCACCGGAACGGGCTGCGTGGCAGGTATCAACACCGTGGGTGTCTGCATCTGAAGTCCAGCCTTGTTGATTACGCGCTTAAGCTCACGTTCGCGATCGCGCAGATTGTTCTCCGAGACGATGATAGCCTCAAGCTGCTGCGCCACGCCGGCCTCAGCCCGAATAACTTCTACCTGCGCTCTTTCTCCGGAATCGACTAAACGCTGAGCCCGCTGCAGTTGAGCTTTGGCCAGCTCATACTGCTGCTTTCGCACCTCCAGCTCCTTCCGGGCCGCATAAAGTCGCCAATATACACGGTCTAAAGCAGCAATAATTCGTATCACTTCCAGTTTCGTTCTGGCATCGGTAATCTGCCGCTCATAGTTAGCAAGACGAATGGCATAAGTATTAGCACGGCTGCCGGCATTGCGCAGCAGCGGTTGACTAATCGAAACAGAAAGGTTGGACCTGTAGTAAGGGTTAAGTATCATTCCTGTAGCATCCGTCTTAGTACGGCTGTCTGCTAAGTCAAAGGTCACAGTTCCACCGGTTCGCAAAGGCACCTGAACACCCAGGTCTGTGCGGGTATAATCCACCTTTGAGCCGGTAATTTGTTCCAGCAACGAAGCTACAGGCGTGTCGGTCTTATTAAATGACACGTTGGAGAAAAACGCCGACTCAAAGCGAGCCTCTTCTTCGCTGAGACGCTCAGCAGCGATAGTGGGATTTATAAGCTGCACCTTAAGGTCAAGGTTGTTCTGTAGCGCCAAAGCCCGACACTGCTGTAGAGTAAGCTCCAGCTTCTCTGGCGGCGCTTCGTCGCAACTGGCCGGCTCATTTTGCTCACTTTGCGTTTTCTTCAAATCGAGTGTCTCAATTTGCCGGAGCTTCTCAGGTGCAACCTCAATCTCATAGAACCGTTCACCAGCAAAGAACTCTTTGCAGCCAGTCAAAACCAGAGGACAGAAGACAGACAACAGAAAACAGATTGCTTTTGTCTTCCGACTTCTGTCTTCCGACTTCTGTCTTCTGACTTCTGTCTTCTGACTTCTCACTTCTGACCTTTGATTTTTGATTTTTAATTTACTCATGTCTAAGTGCCTCAATAGGGTCAAGTTTCGCGGCTTTAATTGCCGGAAACATTCCAAAAAAGATACCTACCGAACCTGCAAAACCAAACGAAATTGCTATTGCCCACCAGGGGATGTATGCCATATCCAGTTCAACTTTGGGGATGTTAGCTATAGCCATAGTTAGTAGCTGACCAAAGCCTATTCCGATGAAGCCGCCGATAAGACACAACACCACCGATTCAATCAAGAACTGCGTCAAAATCGTGGATTTTTTCGCTCCTACTGCCTTTCGAAGCCCTATTTCTCTGGTCCTTTCGGACACCGAGACCAGCATAATATTCATTATACCCACCCCGCCAACCAGAAGAGAGATTCCCACAATGCCCCCTGCCACCAAGGTAACTATAAGCGCAATCTTATTAAACGTCTCCAGAGCGCTCTGGAGCGATTCGACCCGAAACGTATCTGGCTCGCCGGGCTTTATATGGCGGGTTCGGCGCAAGAAAAATCTTATCTCGGCCTGCGCTTCTTCCAAGACTTCGGCTGACTTGCTCGCTGCGAAGGCCCCGATCCACGGCTTTGCCATCTTAAACGTCGTCCTAAACGGAATGAACACCTCATAATGCTCCTCTCCGCCTTCTCCAAACTGCATTTCAGGCCTTTGTTCGATAACGCCGACGATGCGAAATGCGTGGTGACCTATGCGAATTATCTGGCCAATACAATCGCGGTCAAGATGAAGCTCGTTGCGCAGTTTAGGGTCGATCAGACACACGGCGCGGCTCTGCTCATCGTCAATGACCGATAGTGTTCGCCCGAGGATAACTGGCCGAGACTCAATCTCGTGGTATGAATGTTCGATCCCCCTGACCTCGACATTTTCGACCGATTCTTCGCCGGCTCGAACGGTATGCCGCCCTATAAAGCCTATCTTACTTAGACGCTCCACCGAGGGACAGTGCTCGAACAAGCCATCAAACTGTTCGGGCAAAAACCGAATCGTCCACCAAGATGCATGACGCATCGGCCCTTCATCTGGACGTCGGGGAAAGATAAATATAGTGTTAGTTCCGAAAGTTTCAACTTGAGTAAGTATCTTAGCTTTTAAGCCGGTAAGAGCGGCGATAACAGCGGTCACTGAAGCAACACCAATTACGATGCCAATCGTTGTAAGTATGGCCCGGGTTTTATTTGTCCAGATTTGTCCCAGAGCAAGATATACACTCTGGTAAAACAACTGAAGAAAAACCACAGGTGCCTGTATCACGGCTCTCATGACAGTTTCCCTCGCATATCATTTTGCATCGTCGTCTTAGATGCAGGTTCCTGTTCCCTTGGCAGGTCACTGTAAATCCGTCCATCTCTCATGTGAATTATTCGTTTGGCGTGACGCGCCACATGTTCCTCGTGGGTTACTATAATAATCGTTTGACCTTCCTGATGAAGCCGGTCGAACAGTTCCAAGATGTCCTCGCTCGTTTTGGTGTCCAGGTTGCCGGTCGGCTCATCCGCCAACAGAATACTTGGCCTGCAGACAAGAGCCCGGGCAATAGCTACACGTTGCTTTTCTCCTCCTGAAAGCTGATTAGGCTGATGTTTTATGCGGTCTTGAAGCCCCACTCGCCCCAGCACGTCCTTAGCACGCTTGGCCCGAGACCACCAACCATCTCGCGAATAGAGCAAAGGTATCTCGACATTTTTCAGAGCACTTAGCTGACCCAGCAGCTCAAATGACTGAAAAACAAATCCGATTCGCTCATTGCGAATGCGAGCCAAGGTCGCGTCACTCATTTCTGTAGTGTTCTGCCCGTCCAGCTCATAAGAGCCTGAAGTGGCCCGATCCAGACAACCAAGCACATTCATTAACGTACTCTTTCCCGACCCGGAAGGGCCCATCACTGCAGCGTATTCGTTCTCACGCAGTTGAAGAGTCACTCCGTCAAGAGCACGGATACGCTCTACACCAACCTGGTAAATTTTTGTGACATTTCGAAGTCGTATGATTAGTTTTTTGGTCTTTTCAGCCATCATTTGCATCAGCGCCATATTTAGCCCCGCGTTTTACGCAGGGTTTTCTTCTTCTCGACTTCGCGCTCATCTTTTATTCTCTGGCCGTGCTTAAGAGCCTCGAGCACCTTGTATGGGCCAACCACAATCTTGTCTTCTTCTGTAATGCCCGATTTAATTATAGTATGGGTCAAGTCACTCTGGCCAATCTTAACCGGCGTCACCACCGCTTTGCCATCAACGTAACGATAAACCACTGTGGCGTAGGTCTTAGCGGTATCCACCTCCGGACAGTTCTCACGAATTTCCAGAGGCAGATTATCAATCTCGCGACCGAGCACCGCCTGAGTAGGCACCTTAAGGACATCTGTGTGTTTGCGTGTTTCAATATCTACGTGTGCCGTCAAGCCTGAGTGCAGCTTCTTTTCGGTATCCTCAAGTAGTATCTCGGTCCTAAAATATTTCGTCATGGTAAATGACATCGTAGAGCTAAGAGCTATCGAATCAACCACCCCTTTAAACTCGTTATCAGGATAAGCGTCCACATGAACTATTGCCTTCTGGCCAACCTTCAATTTCCCGACATCTGCTTCGTCCACCTGGGCCACAACCAGCATCGCCGACAAATCGCCGACCTCCATAATCACTGTTCCCGGATTATTCATAGTGCCGGTTATTACCAGCTCACCAACTTCTGCGTTGAGCCGTGTTACTACCCCATCGATAGGCGAAGTGATAGTCGTGTAACTAAGGGCCTCGCGAGCCTGGGCAATCCTGGCATCAGCCGCTTCAAGATTGTGTTGCAACACCTGCAAATTCAGCTCCGCTGATTGCAGGGTGTGCTTGGCTGCGTCATATTGCGCGGCCAATTCATCAACTTTAAGCTTGGTCTGGTCAAATGTGGCCTGACTAATATCCTGGGACTGAAGCAATCCTTTTTGACGCTGCAGGTCCCGCTCGGCCTGTGCCAGCTGCGCCGCAAGGCCCACAAGATTTGCTTGCTGACCGGCTATCCGCGCTTTTTCTACTTCGATTTGTGCGGCCTGAGCCTCGCGAGAAGCTTCGGCCTGTAGCAACTGACTCTCTAAATCCTTCGCGTCCAGCCGTACTAACACCGAAGGCGGCACCGGCGGATTGGTGTTGGGATCGCCACAGGTCACACGATCCCCCTCCTCGTAGGGCAGCTCCACAATCCGTGCTGAGACCTTTGCACTTATCTCTACCTTCTTTTTAGGCTCGATCTCGCCGGGAGCACTGACAAACTCTATCAATTCCCCACGCTGTGCCTTCTGGACACGAACGACAACAACCTTGCGTGAAGCGGTAATTTTCCACCACATCAATCCTCCAAAGGCAGAAACAACGGCCAGCGTTACCATAACCGTGATAATAATTATGCGGGATTTGTTCACACTAAGTCCTTTCCATATTCTTTTAGACAGGATTTACAGGGGTTCACCACAGAATTATCCCCTGGGCCTGCTGGCGGGGTACGGCCTGTTTATCCTGTCTAAATATAGCAGAAAATACCTATTTGGGCAAGATAGTTTAGACATGATTAACAGGCTAATCGCTAATCGCTTGTCGATTGTCGATTGTCGATTTGCGATTTGCCATTTGCGATTTGCCATTAGCGATTTGCCATTTGCCATTTGCCATTTGCGATTAGCGATTTGCCATTTGCCATTTGCCATTTGCCATTTGCCATTT
>JBHIDV010000194.1:0-5689 GCA_046760285.1 Sedimentisphaerales bacterium | reverse complement strand
AATTTCAAATTGTTTCCCTCGTGCCGATACTCAGCGAGCATCGAGAATCAAGAAACGAGAATTAATATGCAAGAAATCCAACCATCTGTAGCCCAACAAGATATTGTTTGTGCGGAGGTAGCAGCTCCGCCCAATGCTATAGTGGTCTTCGGGGCCTCGGGAGATCTGACTCGCAGAAAACTGCTGGCGAGCATCTTTCAAATTTTCACGCAAGATTTGCTTGACAAAAGGTTTTATCTGTTAGGGTGTGGCCGCAAAAAATTCTCAGATGAAAATTTCCGTGAAGTTGCACAGCAGGTTATTCGGGAAAACATCAGCTATGTATCCGCAAAAGATTTGAATGCTTTTGCAGAAAAGCTGTACTACATAGACGGTGATTACAGTGACGCTGCGTTTTACAAGCGCATCAAAGCCAGATTAGCTGAATTAGATAAAAAGCACAAAGTCTATGACAGCCTACTTTTTTACTTAGCGGTTCCCCCGTTTTTGTATACCACGATAGTGGAACATCTGGGCTTAGCTGGATTAGCCTGTCCGAAAAAACTGGGCACAAAAAAGCAAATCAAGCTGATTGTGGAAAAGCCTTTTGGCAGAGACTTAAAAAGCGCTGTCGAATTAAACAATAGTATCAGTCACTGTTTTGATGAATCGCAAATATATCGTATTGACCATTACCTGGGCAAAGAGACAGTCCAAAATATCTTGATGTTTCGGTTTGCCAATTCAATTTTTGAGCCGGTCTGGAACCGAAATTATATCGACCACGTTCAGATTACGATAGCTGAGACGCTGGGTGTCGAGCATCGAGCCAGCTACTATGATAAGAGCGGTGCCCTTCGAGATATATTTCAAAATCATATGCTTCAAATGCTTGCCTTAGTGGCGATGGAGCCGCCAGCGTCTTTTGAAGCGGACCACATTAGGGATGAAAAGGTTAAGCTTTTGCGTACGATTCGTCCGTTCAAACCAAGTGACATAAACAATCTTTTTGTCCGTGGTCAATATGGTCCCGGCCAGATAAACGGTAAGGAGGTTGCTGGCTACCGCTCTGAGTCTGACGTTAATCCTGAGTCCAAAACTGAAACGTTCGTTGCGGCAAAGTTGTTTATAGATAATTGGCGATGGAAGGACGTGCCTTTCTATCTGCGAACCGGCAAAAGACTTGCTAAGAAGGATACGGAGATTGCTATCACTTTTAAAAAGGTGCCGCACTCGATGTTTGTTTCAGCAGGCCTTAGTAATCTGCCACCTAACGTCTTGGTATTACAAATACAGCCAGAAGAAGGCATTTCTATGAGCTTTCAGGCAAAAAGGCCCGGCTCAAAAATCTGCATGAGTACGCTCAACATGAATTTTAATTACAAAAGTGTTTTCTTGGTAGATATGCCGGAAGCATATCAGAGGCTACTTTTGGACTGTATGGCTGGTGACCAGACGCTTTTTGCCAGGTATGATGGCGTGGAGATTGCTTGGAAATTATTAGCTCCGGTGCTCGAGGCCTGGGAAAAAGAAGATTCAGTGCCTTACATATATTCTGCCGGTTGTGAGAGCTTCGCTGAGGCTGATGAGCTTATAGAATCCGATGGCCGTAAATGGCGAAAGCTCGGCGGGCTGTGAGATTATTGCTAATTGCTTGCAAAATCCCGTGTAAAACACGGGGCTAAATATTTAGCCTGCGGTTTTACCGCAGGTTCATTATCTGTTTATATTGTTTGAATAGCCCATCTATATCTGCCGCTTTAGCGTCTCCACTGTGAATGACTACACGATAACGCAAAGTGAGTGTCTCTCCCCTGGCCAGCTCCAGTTGGCCGTCTTTTAGCCAGAACATTGGCGTCGGTGAGAAGAACCCATAGTCACGAGTGAACCATTTGCACGGGAACCACCGATTGTTCGGATGCTGCAAAATGGCTATACCTTCAGTGATTCCGTTACGAGTGCCGCTATAGTCGCACCACGCAGAGGCTGCGCCCCAGGTGCCTTTCTCACCGGTTTTACCCTCGGCGTTGACCAGTGTCCCTCCGGATTTGACGCTCAACTCGCCTGCAACACGGGCCGAAAACAGCGAATGGTTCGTCTTGGCGATGCGAATATCTGTCAGCGGCTGTAAGCTAATTTCAAAATCAATGAATCGAAGACTTTCGCTCGGCGCCGTGATGACGACACGGCGCAGGTCGAGGATAATCGGATCTTTTCTGGGCTGTTGCCAGAGACATTTATCAATGAAGACGACGCGGTTGCCTGAAGCTTCAATGATTTTTGGGCCTAACGAAACAATCTGTCCCTGCTCATTGCCTTGTTGCCAGTAGTTGCCGCCGTTGACCCGGTCGCAGCCGAAGAATAGCGAATGATGGTGCGGGTACGGCTGGGATGATTCGGTGGTGACGGACTTGCCTGACGCTGGTCCATTTACCGGCCAAAAGTATGGATACTTCTGCTCTTTATTGAACTTGTAGCAAGTAAATAACCTACTTGCGACCAAGACTCTAATTTGGTTTTTCTCCAGTTGAGCTGTCACTTTCTGCGGAGCTGAGCGTGTGGAAATATTAACTCCCAATGCAAAAACAATTGTAACTGTTAGGGTCTTTTTGCACCTTGTTTTTTGATTTTTCATTTTCTTACAGGTGCCATGGGCTGCGCATAGGCCTGGAGCGCATCCTGTTCGCTTCTGTGTCATTTATGAATCTTTCCTGTTCAGGGTCCCATTTTAATTTTTGGCCCAGCCGCATGGCAATGTCGCCCAGCAGGCACACGGTGCAGGAGCGGTGGCCGACCTCAACAGGAGCCACGGTTTCCGCTCGCGACTTTATACACTCCAGAAAATTAGCTTTGTGATTATTGCTTTTGTAAAGGTGGGTTTCATCGGGACCAATAGTTGAGGTCAATAGTGACTTGGGATACGCATCGAGCTGTCCACGTTCGACGCATACCCAGCCTTCTGTTCCCTCAAAGAGGACTCCTTGTTTGTTCTTTTTGTTGTCAGTACAGATGAGCTTAACGCCATTGGCGTAGGTGTACTCGATGTGGAATACCCCGTGCACATTCCATAGTCCATCCTTTGGATACTCTGCCTGGCCGACAACCTCGATAGGGCCGGTGAGTTCTGTGTCCATTGCCCACTGGGCGATGTCAAGGTGGTGGCTGCCCCAGCCGGTAATCATCCCTGCACCGTAATCCTGGATGCGCAGCCAGCCTGGCCGGCTATAGCCATTTTGCGGGTGGACGCGTTTCTCGGTATACTCAGCCCAGGGCGCAGGGCCCAGCCACATAGCGTAATCCAGGTTCTCAGGGATTGGCATGGGTGGTTGCGGACCGGTGGAAGGGTCTGTTGGCAGGCCTACCAATACCCGCTGCAACTTGCCGATTCGGCCATTGCGAACTAATTCACAAGCAAAACGAAATTTCTCATCTGAACGTTGTTGACTGCCGACTTGAAGAACACGGCCATAACGACGAACGGTATCGCTTAACTGGCGTCCCTCTTCGATAGTTAAGGTCAACGGTTTCTGCAGAAAAATATCCTTGCCGGCTTTAGCTGCGGCCAGCGCCGGTAGAGTATGCCAGTGGTCAGGCGTAACAATTAAAACCGCATCAATATCATCACGAGCAATAAGTTCTCTGAAGTCTTTGTAGCCTGCACAGCCCTGGAAAGTTCCAGTTTTGCTCTGTGTGCTATAATGCCTTTCAACCAGTTGCTGGGCATGAGCAACTCTTTTGGAATCGACATCACAGACAGCTATGACTTGCGCCTGCTTAAATCCCAGCACCTCCTTCATATCGCCGAGTCCCATCCGGCCGACGCCGATACAGCCCACCACGATGCGATTACTGGGCGCGTTGGCTCCAAATACCGAAGCCGGAACAACGGCCGGACCGCCAAAAACTACGCTCACCGCGATGGCAGAGCTTTTTAGGAATTCCCGTCGATTTAACGTACTTGTCTTTTTGCTTCTTACGCTTTTCAGCATTTTTATTTACCTTTCTCAAATCAACCCCAAGGTTTGACCTTGTTTTGTACAGTCTAATGATATTAAATACGCTTCAAATTTACAATGCAAATTTTCTTGCCCCTATTGGGTAGTTGTTTTATTATTGCAATCAAAATTTGAACAGATTTCTCCACTACGTCCGCCAAAGGCGGACTTCGGTCGAAATGACAAGTAGCGATTTAACAGACATATCAATATCTGTTAGCTTAGTTGAAGAAAGGATGGCTCTATCATGGCAAGCCAAACGAGAAGAAGATTTTTGCAGGTAGCGGGTATGGCGGCAGCAGCCTCACTGACAGGTGTAAGCAGCACTCTGAGCCAGAAACCGGAACCCCAGATAGTACCAAAAAGTCGGCTTAAATTAGGTCTGGCCTCATATACTCTCAGGAAATTCAACCTGGATGAGACCCTGGCGATGACAGCCCGGCTCGGATTGAAATACATTTGTTTCAAGAGTTTTCATTTGCCGTTGGACAGCAGCCCGGCTCAAATCCAGGCTGTCGTGGCAAAAGTCAAGCAAGCAGGACTGATACTCTACGGCGGCGGAGTGATTTATATGAAAGATGAAGCGGAGGTTCATCGTGCTTTTGATTACGCTAAAGCTGCGTCAATGAAGATCATTATCGGCGCGCCTAAGCCTGAATTGCTACCGCTTGTTGATAAGAAAGTTCGCCAGTTCGATATTAAGCTGGCTATTCACAATCATGGGCCGACAGATAAAACTTATCCCACGCCGGCCAGTGCTTATGAGAGAATAAAGGATTTAGACAGGAGGATTGGACTCTGCAACGATATCGGGCACACTATGAGAGCTGGGGTAGACCCATCGATCTCGGTTGAAAGGTTCGCGGATCGGCTGCTGGATGTACACATAAAAGATGTCTCGCAAGCATCAGCGAAAGGACGAGCGGTGGAAGTTGGACGAGGGGTGATTGATATTCCGAAGTTCATAAAGACGCTACTAAAGATTGGATATGAAGGTGTGGTGTCATTTGAGTATGAAAAAGACGCAGACGACCCATTCGTAGGGCTGGCTGAGTCTGTAGGCTACGTTAAAGGTGCGCTGGCAGCCCTTTCGTGACCTGCTTGCCCGGCGGTGACCTACAAGGTTAGCTGAGTTTAATTTCTCTTTGCTCTTTGGCAGCTTTATATATTGCCAGTATTAATTCCACGGCTTTGCGGGCTTCAGTTCCAGTTAAGGGAAAGTCCTTGTCGCTTTCCAGAGCATCTATGAAGGCTTTGAAATTACGTGCGTGAAGTTCATGCGTGATGGCGGCTGGGTCAGCTACACCGCCCAGGCCTTTTACTTGGCCGAATTGTTTACGAATTTGCTCATCCTCAGGTTTTTCTTCGGCAAATTGCCAGACCGTAAAGCTGTCTTCCAGGTAAACAACCGTGCCCTTCGTGCCTGTAATTTCAAACCGCTTAAACTGGCCAGGATACGAAGCGGTGGTACCGTAGATAATCCCGAGCGCGCCGCTTGTAAAACGTAGTACCGCAACCGCGGTATCCTCTGTTTCTATCTGCGGATGTCCCAGTGTCGCGGTAAAGGCGTGCACGGATTCCACAGGAGGCATCAGGTCGCACAGCATATCTACCATGTGAATGGACTGATTCATTAACGCGCCGCCGCCATCTAATTTCCAGGTGCCGTGCCAGGAGTCCTTGTAATACTCGTCGGTGCGCCACCAGGGAACATA
>JBHIDV010000193.1:0-5723 GCA_046760285.1 Sedimentisphaerales bacterium | reverse complement strand
CATTATTAGACGGGATTAACAGGATAATCCTGTTATCCTGTCCAATAATTTCTTTTTGCCTTTGTGTCTTCGCGGCAAATTCTATTATATTCAATTGACATTCGTCAATCGTAAATTGGCAATTTATTCAGTTCAATGATTAACCGCAGAGTACGCCAAGAACGCAGAGAAACAACTTAAAGTTGAAAACTTGGCGAGCTTTGCGAACTCGGCGGTGAATAAATGCTACATACAGGGTTTGTGGAGCTGTTGACGGTAGTAATCTAAGATAACAGCCGCCCAAATAACGCAGCCTGTGATAATACGTTTAGTAGGTTCTCCTGCCCCCAGTTGAGCCAGGCCGGCAGCCAGGACAGCGATGATAAGCACGCCGAAGAACGAGCTTACTACAGAGCCGCGACCGCCCATAAGGCTGGTGCCTCCGATGACCACCGCCGCTATGGCCTGAAGCTCCAGGCCATAGCCGGTGTTAGGGTCCAGCGACGAAAACCGGGCTGTTTGTATCACTGCCGCTACGGATGTCAAAAAGCCGCACAGAATAAAGACCGCCAACTTAAGCGGACGTGGGTCAATCCCTGACAATCGAACAGCTTCTTCGTTTGTTCCAATTGCTATTAGATAGCGCCCAAATACACTGCGTGAAAGTATCACCTGTCCGCCGACTACAATCAGAACAGCAACAACAAATGGAAGTGGCAGCCACAGAATCGAGGCGTCACTGATTACTTCTGCCAGTCCGCCTATATAAATGGTCTCTGAATTGGTCACATGGTAAGTAGCACCTCGCGCGATTTCCAGCATCCCTAACGTAACGATAAAGGGCGGCAGGTTCCATCGAATAACTATCAGGCCGTTCACAGCGCCGCACAGGATACCCACCGCAAAGCACATGGTCATTGCAGCGGGCAGCGAGAAATTGTATCGGACCAGACAGACGGCAAATACCGCTCCTGATAAGGCCATCACCGACCCCACTGATAGGTCTATCCCCGCTATTATTAATACGAAGGTCATCCCCACCGCGACAATCGTTATGTCTGGAATCTGGCTGGCAATCGTCTTGAAGTTGGTGAGGGTAAAGAAATTCCTGGCAGAAAGACTAAATATCAGTATCAGCAGAGCCAGTGCCAGCGCCATGCCCAGGTAATCCATAACAAAGGTGGGCAGGGCCGCTACCGTCTTCTTCGAAGCTCTCAGCATAGACTCTTTTTGCCTTCTGTTTGAGTTCTTACATGCTCGCTAAACGCAGCAGACATTATTTTCTCTTCGCTCCATTCGTTCCTGTTGAATATGTCTACAAGTCTGCCCGCAGACATTACTGCGATGCGGTCACAGATGGCCATAAGCTCTTTTAGATCCGACGAAACGAAAATGATGACTTTGCCTTTCTCTGCCAAATCTGCCAGTATATGGTATATCTCAAACTTGGCGGCTACGTCAATCCCTCGCGTGGGTTCGTCAAAGATAAGAATATCCGAGTCTTTGTATAGCCATTTGGCGATGACCACTTTTTGTTGATTGCCGCCGCTTAATTCGCCGACCGCCTGCTCGGTGGATGAACAGCGCACCGACAGGGCATCAATATACTTGCCGGCGACGGACCGCTCTTTGGAGTTATTTATCCAGCCCAGCCGACTCACGTTGCTCAATTGCGTGATTGTTGTGTTCATACGCACCGGCAGCGGCAGGAAAAGTCCCTGCTGCTTGCGGTCCTCGGTCAGATATGCGATGCCGTGGCGAACCGCATCGCAGGGCCTACGGATTTTAACGGGCTGACTTGCTCCATGCAGATAAATTTTGCCGGCCTGGGCACGGTCTGCCCCGAATAATGCACGCATGGTCTCGGTGCGGCCGGACCCCATCAGCCCCGCCACACCAACAATCTCGCCCCGATGAACCTCAAAACTAATATTTCTGACCTTTTCGCCCAGAGTAAGTCCCGCCACACGAAACGCCACTTCACCGACTGACCGAGCTGTTCGCAGTTGCTCGTGCTGTAAGTCACGGCCCACCATCATGTGGATAATCTCGGCCATATTAAGCTCATTCGTGGGGCGGGTTGTGACGACTTTTCCGTCTCTCAGTACGGTGACCCGGTCGGCTATATGCATGACTTCTTCGATGCGGTGTGAGATATAGATAATACCGACTCCTGTGGCTTTGAGTTTGTTGATTTGGGCGAACAGTAGTTCTATTTCGTTATCGGTCAGCGAAGCGGTGGGTTCGTCCAGCACCAGCAGCCGGCAGCGCTGCGATAGGCCGGCAGCAATTTCGACCATCTGCTGCTGACCCATCCCTAAAGACCTCACCGGTGCAGCCGGTTCCACTTTATCCAGGCCCACCTGGCTCATGATCTCTCTGGCAGCCTGGTTCAATCGCTTATAGTTAATAATCCCAAATCTGTGGGGCAATTTCTCGATAAAGATATTTTCGGCCACGGTAAGATTGGCGATAAGATGCAGCTCCTGCATGACCATGCGGACGCCCCCGCTCGTGCCTTCGCAAGAAGGCGCGGGGGCTTCCGCCTGCCTTCGGCCTGCCGGCGCTCTTGCCTTCGCAAGAAGGCGCGGGGGCGAACCATCTGGCTGGTATTGCTGCCCGTACAGGCGCATCTGGCCGGAGTCCGGCGTCTCGACGCCTGCTATGATGCGGGCCAACGTACTCTTTCCAGCCCCGTTTTCGCCCACCAGGGCATGAACCTCGCCCTCCTGCAAGTCGAAATCAACCGCAGAAAGCGCCTGCACCCCGGGGAACGACTTGCTTATGTTAGAAGCTCTGAACAATGTCTTGCCGGTCGTGGGCATTTTTAAGACTTTCCGCTGTGATAAGGTCAACGGGAGTTTCTCTGTCCGAGGGCCTGCCTTTTCCTTGAAGCATCTCAAGGGCATACTGAATGCCGTATAAGGCCAGCTTATCGGCATGCTGGTCAATAGTACAGAGAATCTTTCCTTCCACCAGCAGTCTCTGCACCGCTGAGATATTGTCGAAGCCAATGACCATGATATCATCGGACTTGCCAGCGGCTTTAAGTGCAGCAACGGCCCCAAGAGCCATATTATCGTTGGCGCAGAGAATGGCTTTGAGGTCGGAATACTCCGTAATCAGAGCTGAGACAACCTGATTTGCCTTTGCCATCTCCCAGTAACCCGATTGTGAACTGACGATGTTCATCCCCGCTGCCTTCATTGCATCCTCGAAGCCGAGCTTGCGTTGAATCCCGTTGAACGCGTTAGGTGCTCCTTCGATAATCGCCACTTTGTCACCCGGCGAGAGCTTCCCAGCGAGGTATTCGCCGGCCAGTCTTGCCCCTTTGCGGTTGTCAGGCCCGACGAAAGGAATCTCCACCCCCTGGTCTGCCAGAACGGCTGTGTCGAATTTATTGTCAATGTTGACCACAATAATTCCCGCCTGCATCGCCCGTTTACAGACCGGTACCAGTGCCTTTGAATCAGCAGGAGCAATCACGATAGCGTCCAGTCCTTGAGCAATCATCAACTCCACGAAGTTTATCTGCTTGGCTACATCTGTTTCGTTCTTGATACCCACCACTATAAGCTCATACTCTTCAGCGTGCTCTTTATGGTGTGCTCGTGCACCTTCTTCCATGGTCTTAAAGAACTCGTTGGCCAGAGACTTCATTATCAAAGCGACCCTCGGCTTATCAGCTTTCCGCCGACAACCGCTGGGCAGAATAAAAACAACTACGACACACCAAGTAAGAACATTTATGATTAATCGCTTATGCGCTCGCATTACTTTTTCCTTGTATAACTTCTCTTATCTCATAAAACTCTCTACCTGTTGTTTTACAGGCAGTGAAGATTGTGCTCCCATTTTAGTGACAGACAGAGCGGCTACGCGGTTGGCAAACAAGGCGGCATCGAAAAGTCCCTGGCCCCGGGCCAGAGCAAATGCCAGAGCGCCGGTAAAGGCATCGCCCGCCGCAGTAGCATCGACAGCCTCTACTTTTATCGCTGGTACAAATTCTGTTTGGTTTTCGGTGGCCAGCAGAAACCCTTTCGCCCCCATCGTCAAAATAACTGCTTTTACTCCGGAGCCTAACAAATTTTTGGCTGCTGTATGAGCAGAATCTTCGTCCGTCACTGCTATATCGGTGAGAATCTGAGTTTCAGTTTCATTTGGCGTCAGCACATCCACCATTTTTAGCAGCTCCGCACTTAGCTTTTGAGCTGGGGCCGGGTCTAAAATAAACGGCACCTTAAAACCTTTAGCTAATTCAGCAGCCGATTCAATTGTCGCCGGCGGCACTTCTAACTGTGCCACCACTGCACCACAAGAGGCGATGTCCGATTCAGCTTTTCTGACATCTTCCGGGGACAACTTCTGATTCGCACCTGGGGCCACTACAATGCTGTTGTTGCCTTTATCATCCACCATAATCAGAGCCACGCCTGACGGAGCTTGTTTGGTTTGAACCACGTATTTTGTACTCACCCCCTCTTTTTTTAAGTTGGCCAGAGACTGTGTGCCAAATATATCATCGCCCAGCTTAGCTATGAAGAAGACCTGGGCACCCAATTTAGCAGCGGCCACCGCCTGGTTTGCTCCCTTGCCACCAGGTGTCATGATGAAATCTCCGCCCAGGATAGTCTCTCCTACGGCAGGTATGCGTGGCGATTTTACCACCAAGTCCATATTGGAGCTGCCGACCACGACGATTTTGGGCTTATCTTCTTTAATCTTAGGGCCCTCCAGAGTCTATGTAGGGACCCCGCCTTGCGGGAACCCAGCCACTCTATTTCGTCAGCCTCTCGACCAGAAAATCTTCAAAGGCACTTAGGTCCTTCCATTCGGTGGCGCAGTTAATCACTTTGGCTTGGTCATTGATTTTCGTGTATCCATCGTCGGTGACTGTAATGGGCAGCTTTTCCATCTTAACCAATTCAGTGGGGCCCCCAAACGCATTCTTTCGCGTTTGGGGAACCCCGGTGGACATAGCTAAATAAATCCCTACCGTGTCAAAAAGGGTGGTGCTGCTGGAATTGACCTTTTGATCGACTCTTTTTTCGATCTCAGTCTCGCTCAAATCCTTGTGTTTTCGCACTATTGGATGTTTGTACCACGCACGATAGTTCTCTATTATCGCTCGGGTTAATGGGCTATTTCGCGTCAGTACCTTTTGATACTTTTGGCCCTTTAGTTGAACTATCCCGCAGGTATCCAGCGGCGTAATCGTCACGTTCCAGGGTGCAGCAAAGACTTTTTGAATCGCCTTGACATCAGCTCTGACATTGTACTCGGCGCTGATTTTTTTGCTGCCGCCATATCCTTTGCGGATGCTGCCGTGCATTCCCACAAATTCGGCTTTCTGCGCTATCCGCGGCTCACGGGTAAGCGCAGCAGCAATATTGGGCAAAGGACCAACCGCCACCACTTTTATGGGCTGGGGCGAGTTCATTATGGTGTCGATTATGGCCTGTACGCCATCTTCGTAAATGGTGCCCGGATATGAAGATAGTTTGTAACCTTTTGTCCACGCCTCTTGCCTGTGGCCGGATTTGTTTTGCCGGATTCCTATGCCGACAGCTATATCTGTTCTGCCGACCGTTTCTAAAAATTTGGCTACTATCTTGGCCTTTGACCGAGTATCACCTACTGCGGTGGTAACCAGTTTAACATCGAACTCGGGCGATTGCACCAGCAGGGCCAGCGCCCAGGTGTCGTCAATGTCACCGCCGATGTCCGTATCGAAAATAACAGGT
>JBHIDV010000192.1:0-5727 GCA_046760285.1 Sedimentisphaerales bacterium | reverse complement strand
CCCAGCGTTTCTTTACAAACCTGTCTTTCTTGGCTGTCCATATCTTCTGCACTATCTCGGAGCAACCTGAATAAAAGTTATCGGCTTACTACGTGATTTCTCATAAATAAAAGCATTTCCGAACCCGCCAAAGGCGGACTGGATTGCCGATTGCCGATTTTCAATTGGCAATCGACAATCGCAAATCGAAAATTTTCACAAGCTTATACAGAAATCACTTAAGTAGCGTTTGTTTTAGCCGATAAAGACAACCGGAAGGGTTCCCGAAAGCGGGGTCCCAGGGATTTCCGCCGGAAGCGGACTCCCAGGTTCACCCGTCAAACGTATGGCGGGTAAGGGCCCCCAAACGCAATCTTTCGCGTTTGGGGAACCCCTAAATGTTTATGTTGTGTTTCCGCCAAAGGCGGGTGGGACTACAAAATCAACGGTACACTTTTAAGGAGTCAAAAATATGTTAGCAATTAAGAACAACATTATGGCAGTAAACGCCGCTCGGTATCTGGGGGTAAGCTACGAGGCCTTGGCCCAGTCGGTCGAAAGGCTATCGTCAGGCTTACGCATCAATACAGCAAAGGATGACGCAGCCGGTTTAGCTGTTCGTGAGTTGATGCGGGCCGACATCGCTGTGCTTCAGCAAGGCGCACGCAACGCACAGGACGGAATCAGTTTGGTCCAGGTTGCCGAAGGTGGTATGCAGACAATTGACGACCTGCTGGTGCGTATGAAACAGTTGGCCGAGCAGGCAGCTACGGGAGTCTATTCTTCTGCACAGAGAGCCATTATGGATAATGAGTTCGACGAATTGGCTGACGAAATCGAGCGTATTGCCGGGGCTGCTGAATTTAACGGCATCAGCTTGCTTAATAGTGCTTCCGGCACCGTGTCGGTCGTCTTTGGTGGTTCAAGCGACGCGATCACCATCGATATGGTCGATATGACCAAGAGCGGTCTCGGCATTGATGTGCTGAACATCAACACCGCCGCCAGTGCGCAGGCAGCCTTGTCCGGTTTGGACAGCGCGATTAACACCGCAAATACAGCACGCGCAGACTTCGGCGCAAAGATGAACCGATTGGAAAACGTAGTTGGTGTTGTAAATGTACAGGCCGAAAATCTTATGGCAGCCGAATCCCGTATTTCCGATGTCGATGTGGCCACCGAAATGTCAGCGCTGACCAGAAACCAGGTATTGACACAAGCTGGTGTTGCTATGCTGGCCCAGGCCAACGTCCTTCCTCAGATGGCATTGACGCTGCTAAGATAACAAAGCAGTCAAGTTGTAGGGTGGGCTTCAGTCCACCACCAATAAGATAGTGGTGGGGTAAGTCCCACCCTACAGCTTTAATCCTTGTAATATGTAATGGAGCAATACCATGAAGGGACTCGCAGCATATCAGAATGCCGCAGTTACCACCCAAAGCAAAGGTCGGCTCATAGTGTTACTTTATGACGGTGCAATCAAGTTTATGAAGCTGGCAATCAAGGAATTAGAAGTACATAACTACGAAGCGAAGGGCCGATACATAGGTAGGGCCCAAGATATAATTAATGAGCTTAATGCAGTGCTGGATATGGACGCTGGCGGCGAAATAGCTACTAACCTTCGCCGGCTCTATTGCTTTATGAGTAATCGTCTATCCGAGGCCAATGCAAAGCGTGACCCTCAAATGATCCGTGAAGTAATCACCCTGATGGAGGAACTTAATCAAAGCTGGAAAGCTATCACCGGCTAATTCATTGTGCGTATTGCGTATCGCGCAAGACAAGAACGAATACGCGATACGATATACGCGGTACGACAGTGTTGCGTTTATGGCACGGTTCTGAATAGGCCGGTTTGCATGTCGAGCTGTTTGGTGCCGGACAGGTTTAACTGATAGTACCGCTCGACAACTGAAGTAATGCGGGATAGGACCTGTCGGCCTTCGGCACTGGCTTCCAAACCAACAATCTGCAGACCCAGATAGATGCTTTTGTGGTCTTCTGCGGGCAAAATGTTTCTAATCTGGGCATTAAACATCAACGGCCTTTCATAAGGCATAGGTGTAAACCGCAGTCCGATAAATTGTCCTTTCTTAAAGCCCGGTCTTTGCGTACCTGGATTCTCGATTCTCGATGCTGGATTCTCGATGTTCGACGAGTATCGAGTCATCGCCTCATCTTGGTGCGGAATCATAACTTGCGCACCACCTGCAGAAATATCAACCAGCTTACCCTGGTAATAATTTGGCGAGTTGCCGCTCATAGCTCGCTGTTCGTGCGGGTCCTGTGTCCTGGGTCCTGTGACCTCGGTCTGGCTGCGGTGCCACAGCGTTACATTTACATTAAGCGATTCTGGTACTTTAACGCGGAAATAGCTTCTTCTCTGGATCACTTCCATCCGGTCCGGTACCGCCAGTACTATCCTTCCACCCTGACCTCGGTGTTCCTGGTCTGGTGACGGCTCAAGAGCCACCACTGTGGTATCAAAAACAAACTTGCCGTATTCATACTTGAACGATATGCCGACCGGCTGATTAACCTGGATATTTATCGGGCGTGGCTTTTCCCTCCAGCCACAGCCCTCCACGGTTAGTCTGTTGGCTGCCAGATCGGTTAGCAGCACCTTCGCCACATGCCATTTGTCCTTGGACAAATAGGACATAATGGCAGGTACCTTTTTTTCAATACAGCTAAGCAGGATTTCTTCGGACTCAGGTGCGTGGAGCATAACCACTTTACTCATTCCAACATCCCCCATGATATGCTTTAGAGCTTCCAGTCTTGGAAACCTTAAAAAATAGCGTTTGGGGACCCTCACAAAATGGGGCATGGCCATGTTTCGCGGGAAGGTTCCCCTGTTGCGGCAGCTTAACCAAATATGCAGTCTCTCTAAAAACATATACTAATAATTCGGCGATAAGCAAAATAAAAATTACATTAAATCCAGTGGGAAATTACAAAAGATGGCCCCGCACCAATGGGGCTTCGCGGCACTAAAAATAAAACTACAAAACTATTGATAAGGGACTCAAATCCTAATATTTTACTATAGGCAGATGAAAAGCTTGATTTGTTTGGATTTTTGTAGGACCAAGTGGGATGCAGAAACGACGGTTAGGTAATACCGAGTTGAACCTAACTACGGTAGGCTTAGGCACCTGGGCGATGGGCGGGCCCTGGCAGTTCGGCTGGGGGCCGCAGGACGACAATGAGGCCATCGCCACAATCCTGACGGCACTGGACAAAGGCATCAACTGGATTGACACCGCTCCTGTTTATGGCTTGGGCCATTCTGAAGAGCTTGTCGGAAAAGCTCTAAAGCAAACGAGCCCAAAACCACTGCTCGCCACAAAATGTGGGCTGCTATGGAATGAAAAAAAGGAAAAAGTAAACTGCTTGAAAAGAGAGAGTATTCGGAAAGAGTGCCACGCCAGTCTAAGAAGACTCGGTGTAGAGGTCATTGACCTGTACCAGATGCACTGGCCTGAGCCGGAACAAGACCTTGAACAGGCCTGGGAGGAGATGGCCAAACTGGTAGATGAGGGCAAAGTTCGATACATAGGGGTTTCAAATTTTAATATTGAACAAATTGAACGCATCCGTAAGATTCACAAAGTTGCTTCGCTTCAGCCGCCTTATAATATGCTCCATCGTGAAGTTGAAGATGGATTGTTGCAATATTGTGCTCAAAATAATATCGGGGTCATTGCATATAGTCCTATGCAGAGGGGTTTACTCACTGGCAAATTCAGCCAGGAAAGGCTCGCGGCTTTGCCAATAGATGACCATCGAAGGAGAAATCCGGATTTTCACGAGCCGCAATTTGCCGCCACCTTGGAGCTTGTTGACAAGCTACGGCCTATTGCCCAACGCAACGGCAAGACATTGGCTCAATTGGCTATTAGCTGGGTTCTTCGTCGGCCGGAAGTCACCGCCGCCATCGTGGGGGCACGAAGACCGCAGCAGATTGCTGAAACCGCCCCAGCGTCAGACTGGAATTTGAGCGAAAAAGATAGCAAGGAGATTGAACAGCTCTTAGCAGAACGACAGGCAAAACTGGATGCCCAATAAACTCCTAAAACAGAGTAAAAAATGCCAAAAGTCAAAGACCTATATACAAGCCCTCTTGTGGAAAGAAACGCCTCCAGAGAAATGGCTGAGCTTTTCGGGGCCCAGAAAAAGTTCAGCACCTGGCGCAGACTCTGGCTTCAGCTCGCAAAGGCCCAAAAAAAACTCGGCCTGGACATCAAACAAAGCCAGATAAACCAGATGGCACGGCACCTTGACGACATCAACTTTGACAAAGCTGCTCGCTATGAAAAGCAGTTTCGCCATGATGTTATGGCCCACATCTATACCTTTGCTGACGCGGCACCGAAAGCAGCACCGATTATCCATCTCGGTGCCACCAGTTGCTTCGTAGGCGATAACGCTGATTTGATAATTATGCGGGAAGCACTGCAATTAGTCGCAGGCAAATTAGCAGCGGTTATAGATTTGTTAGGTAAGTTCGCTAAGAAGTATCGGGCGCTGGCGACACTGGGGTTCACGCATTATCAGCCGGCCCAGTTGACTACCGTCGGCAAAAGGGCAACGCTGTGGTGCTATGAGTTTGTTATGGACCTGCAGGAAATCGAGCATCGGCTTGACACGCTGTCGTTCAGAGGTGTGAAGGGCACTACCGGCACACAGGCCTCTTTCTTAGCGCTTTTCGACGGCAAGCATAGCAAGGTCAAGCAGCTCGATAAAGCCGTAGCTGCAGCATTTGGCTTCAAAAATACCTGCCCTGTTACCGGCCAGACGTATCAGCGAAAGATTGATACGCTTGTGATAAATGCGCTTGCTTCGGTGGCACAATCCGCTCACAAAATGTGCAATGACATCAGGCTTTTAGCCAATCTAAAAGAGCTTGAGGAACCTTTTGAAAAATCGCAAGTCGGTTCCTCGGCAATGGCTTACAAAAGAAATCCGATGCGTGCAGAACGTGTAACAGCACTCGCGAGATTCGTATTGAGCCTGGCGTCAAGCCCTGCGATGACCGCCAGTGAACAGTGGTTTGAGAGGACGCTCGACGACTCAGCTAACAGGAGGGTGGTTATTCCGGAGGCATTCTTGGCCGTCGATGGGATACTGCAAATACTTATCAATGTACTTGATGGCCTTGTTGTTTATCCGAAGGTGATAGCGGCACACGTGGCAGCGGAACTGCCGTTTATGGCTACTGAAAACATATTGATGGCAGCGGTTAAGGCTGGCGGCAACAGGCAAGAATTGCACGAGAAAATACGACTGCACTCCCAGGGAGCCGCGGCACAGGTAAAAAATTTCGGAAAGCCTAACGATTTAATCGGCCGGCTCAGAGCAGATATTGCTTTTAGCAAAATTGATTTCGAAAAAGTATTAGATCCCAAAAGGTACGTCGGCCGGGCACCGCAGCAGGTGGATGAATTCATCAGGAACATCGTAACGCCTATCCGCAGAAAGTACCGCAGAGAACTAAGCAAAAAAGTGGAACTCAACGTATAAACATGATTCTCGATACTGGATACTCGATGCTCGTTCCGTATTGAGAATCGAGAAACGAGATGCGAGAATGACCAGAGAAGAACTAATTAAGCGCATTAAGGAAACTGCCTATCTGGAGGGAGACTTTATCCTGCGAAGCGGCAAGCGTAGCAAATACTATCTCGATAAATATCTTTTCGAGACCTGTCCGGATATTCTCAAGGCGCTCGGCGAAGAATT
>JBHIDV010000191.1:0-5743 GCA_046760285.1 Sedimentisphaerales bacterium | reverse complement strand
CCAGAAGCAGAAGAATGATATTAGCAAATTGAGTTTTGAAGAGGCAATCAAAGAACTCACTGGGATTGTGGGAAGAATTGAGCAGGGCGAAATCCCTTTGCAAGATAGCCTGCAGCAGTATGAAAAGGGGATGGCTTTGATTAAGCACTGCCGGACGATATTACAAAAGGCAGAGCAGCGCATTGAGAAAATAACTAAAGAAGATGTTGAAGAATGAAGAAATGAAAAAGAAAAATTTGGCAGTTTGCGCAATAATAGCAGTTCTTGCAGTTGCCGGGATTTCCAAAAGTGCCGACGTAAACACCGCACCTGAAATTATCACCGGCCCATATCTGCAACATGTAACACAGACCAGTATGACCATTATGTGGGAAACGGACCAGCATTGTACGTCTGTTGTAGAATACGGCGAAGCTGAGTTCGTGGGAAAAGACCAGGCCGTACCACTGGGAAAGCTCACCAGGGCTGATGGAAAGAAAAAAATCCATGAGTTTGTCCTAAAGGGGCTAAAGGTTCAGACCAACTACTTTTATCGCGTCAGTTCTGTAAATGCCGATGGCGCAAAAGTAGCATCGCAAATATACAGCTTTCAGACGGCTGTACAACATGATTCGGCCTTTGCATTTGTTGTAATAGGTGACAACCGAACGTATCCGCAGCGCTATGAAAAACTCATCGCCCGCATCTGGGCGGAGCGTCCCAATTTTATAGTCAATGTCGGCGATGTGGTAACCAATGGCAATATTAAAGAACAGTGGATTAAAGAGTATCTGCGGCCTGCCTCGGAGTTGATGTGCCGGGTGCCGACCTACGTGGCAATCGGCAACCACGAAAGAAATGCCGACTGGTACTACAAGTACGTTTCGTATCCTCAGCCGGAAAACTATTATTCGTTTGACTACGGAAACGCTCACTTTACGATAATTGACAGCAATAAAAACCTCACGCCGGATAACAAACAGTATAAATGGCTCAAAAATGACCTATCAAAATCGAAGGCACGCTGGAAATTTGTGTTTCACCATCATCCTCCGTACAGTTCCGATGAAGACGATTACGGCGATACTTATAGAGGTAAATCCAAGCTGGGTGATCTGAAGGTAAGGCAGTTGGTGCCGCTTTATGAAAAATATGGAGTTGATATTGTCTGGTACGGTCACATCCACGATTATGAGCGGACATGGCCTATCAGAGCCGGCAAAATCGACCAGGAAAAGGGCGTAATCTATATTCAGACGGGCGGCGGCGGAGCGGAACTGGAAAACTTTGCTCCTACCCGCAGTTGGTTCACCGCAAAGGTATTGAGCAATTGGCAGTATTGCCTTGTCACCATTCACGAAGGAACTTTTCGAATGATGGCCTATGATATTGACGGCCGAATGTATGACTATCTGGAACTGAAAAAATAGTACAGAAGAAGGTTCAGAACACACAAGACAGAAGACAGACGGCAGAAGACAGAGGGCGGACGATGGAGGATGGACGAGAGTCGACGGACGAAAGGGCTAATATTTAGGCCCACGTTTTACGTGGGGTTCAACCACGAACGGCGAGCGACGATATACACAAAACGATAAGCGAGCGTGGCGGAATTGGCAGACGCGCCAGGTTTAGGTCCTGGTGGGCTTTTAGCCTGTGGAGGTTCGAATCCTCTCGCTCGCACTCTTATCGAAAAACGGTGAGGGTCCCCCGCGGAGCGGGAACCCAGCTGGGTCCCCACTCCATGGGAGAGCTAAGGCAAGCGCAAATGCTCAACGAATATTTTCAACTGCGGCAAAAACAGACAACTGTCAAGATTGAACTGGTGGCGGGCCTGACCACATTTCTCACCATGGCATATATTATCTTCGTTAATCCATCGATTCTAAGCTTGGAGGGAATTCCTGAAGAAGAGTTGATAGGGATTGACCGGATGGATAAAAACGCATTGATAGCTGTCACGTGCGTCGTTTCCGCTATGGCCACCATTATGGCAGGTATATTCGCCAAGGCACCTATAGCGATGGCGCCAGGCATGGGCCTCAATGCCTTTTTTGCCTATTTAGTTGCCTCTGGGAAAATGGACTGGCAGACTGCGCTGGGCGCGGTGTTTGTTTCTGGAGTGCTCTTTTTGATAGTGACTTTGTTGGGATTGAGAAAAAGAATTGTAGAGGCGATACCGACATCTCTTGTTTCCGCTATTGCCGTTGGTATCGGTCTATTTATTACCTTTATAGGCCTGAAAAATCTGGGCATCATTGTCAAAGACCCTATCACGTTTGTCTCAGCTGGGCCGCTAAGGCTAACAGTTCTTATAGGGCTTTTGGGTTTATTAGTAATGATTTTCTTTGAAATGAAAAAGATAATCGGCGGACTTGTCATTGGAATTCTGGTCTCGACCACGCTGGCCATTATGTTTGATAAACAGATAAAAATGCCGCCACAATTTATCTCATTGCCTCTGAATATACAGGCAATTGCTTTTCAACTGGATATCCTCGGTGCTCTGAAATGGGGCTTCTTCGGAAGCATTTTTACGTTAACCTTTATAGATATGTTCGACAGTGTCGGAACGCTGGTAGCGTGCTGTCACCAGGCCAATATGGTTGATACGGATGGAAAAATAAAAGGTTTAGACAGGCTGTTGAATATCGATGCTGTCGCCACGGTAATAGGCGCTGTGTTAGGGACATCAACAGTTACATCATATATTGAATCCGCAGCAGGAATCGAACAGGGAGGCCGAACCGGATTGTCTAGCGTGGTTACAGGCGGACTATTTTTGCTGGCACTATTATTCGTGCCGATAGTGGCAGCCGTTCCGCAATACGCCACCGCCCCGGCGCTTATTATGGTCGGCCTATTTATGATGAAAGAAGTTAAAAAAATAGATTTTATGAATTGGGAAGAGGCATTTCCTGCGTTTATCATAATGGTAATGATCGCATTCAGTTACAGTATCAGCACCGGATTGGCGTTTGGGTTTATCTCATTTGCCCTTATAAAAATAGTATCAGGTAAGGCTAAAGAAGTAAGAGCAGCGATGTGGGTTATTGCGATTTTGTGTATACTGTTTTTGACGCTGGATCGGCTGGATGATATGATTGAGTATCTGGGGTCTATGGTGTGAACTTTGGGAGGGGATAAATTATGTTGGATAGGAAAGTCAAAGGTGTAAGTAAGGCCTGTTGGATGCTTCTGGTTGTTGTTCTTGTGTTTTTTGCAGGGTGCGTGGAGGAAAAGAGCGAGTACACGATAAATCCGGATGGTTCTGGGAAAGTAGTTTACGATGTTATTTTCGTGCCTACACAACTCAATTTCAGCGATAGTGAAACCAGCCCTCAGCATCAGATAAAACTTGCAATCGAGAAGATATTACAAAAGTCCGAAGGCATCGATGCCTGGAAAGACATTTCTTATGACTTGACCGACGAGGGGCGAATTCATTTCGTCGGCACCGCCTATTTTCGTGACATTAACAAGCTGAACATTCAGGCCGGCGGATTCAATAAAGATATGAAGCTAAGATTTTCCAGGAGTCAATCGGGCCGGATAACAATTGAGCTGAGAAAGGCCTCTGCTGGAAAAAGCAGCCAAAAGAAAGGCGATGTCCCGGAGATTTCCGAAGCCGAGCTGGCGCAAAAAATTAAGGAAGCCAGGTTTCAATATAACCAAGCCAGGCCGATGATGTTAGCTATATTTGGGACCTTGAAGCAGGTAAAGAAACTTCATCTGCCGGGAAAAATCGAGAAGCACTCGAACTTTGAGTTAATTGACAGTAATACCGTACAGGTGAAGATAGAAGGCCAGAAAATCGTTGAGGCTATGGACAAGATGATGGCTGATGACAAGTGGATGAAACTGCAAATCTGTGCTGGCAAAAACCCTGTCAAAGAAGGTCCGGACGAACCTGTGCTCAATGAAATGCTTTTCGGAAAAAAGGGTCCCGTTCAAGTTGTTCTTGATAGCGATTCCAAAACTTTGTTCGATTATGAGGCGGAAGTGGCTCAGGCCCAAAAGGATTACAAAGCGATGATCAAAAATCTGCGTTTTGGTGAGTCGAGTCCGATTGCAATGCCTATCATTACAAAGGCAAAACCCGGAAAGGCCAGGATAGGAGCAGCGCGTCTTGTAATCGGCGCCGATAAAGAACGCGGAATAAAGCCGTTGTACCAATTTGGTAATAGCTATACTTTGTCGGTGATACTTGAGTTGCCGGAACCTAATTTGATACTCATAGAAGGACAAGTGGAAAAAGCTCTTACCGATACCGGCGACAGTATTCTTTTAGAACGAAATCAAAATATATCTTTTCCAAAGCTTTCTAAGGATGGCAGAGCTGCTGTGTTTGATGTTAAGCTGGCTGTGCCGGATGAGAAGGCAAAAGGACTGTCTGAGCTTTCAGGGGTAATTGAATGTTTCAAAGCCACCGGCACAAAGAAAATCGATTTGGGAGTTATGGATTTCAAGGATGGTGTTTCAAGTAGTGTTCCCGGCTTTTCAATAAGGTCGGTAAAAGAGCGTTACGATAAGAAGGGCCAGGAGATATCATTAAAGGTCGATTTGCCGCGGAAATCTGTCAAAGATGTGAAGTTTTATGATGAAAACGGGACAGAAATCGATGTATCTTCCGGAGGCAGGTCATCTTCACAAGGTCGTTTGTTACTTATAAGTTTCAAGACAAAGGGTAAATTCCCTCTGAGAGGGCGCATTGTATTCGAAGTGCTTGACGGAATCACTAAACACAGGATTCCTTTCAAATTGACAAATATTTCATTGTTAGGTCGGCCATTGTGAGAGGTTGTCTGAAAAGTAGCTGAATTTAATAAGGAGGTTATGTAATGGCAAAGGTGTATATTGGAGCCAATTTAGAGTTTGTACGACACGCTGACAAGTCTTTTGAGTGGGGTGTAGAAAAGGCTGCGGAGCTGGGGTATGAATACGTTGAGCCATGGGTTCACTGGGGACGAGAGTTGATGAGTGAGGCGGGCTACTTTATGACTGTATCGATGTTAGACGACCCCTACCGAATCAAGCATGCTTGCGAGAAAGCTGGCGTAAAACTGTCTGGTCTGTCTTCGCACACTCCGCTCTGTAAGCCGGATATCAGCACTAACTACCTCAAACAAGCGATTCGCTTCGCTGCAGAATGTGGTGCACCGGTGGTTTGCACCGACGAAGGTCCGAAACCTGCCTGGACTACGGAAGAACAAGACCATGTTTTGATGCGGTATGTGCTGACCGAGGCGGCAACAGTTGCCGAAGCCCGGGGCATTTTGATTGGCCTGGAGCCGCACCAGCAATACAGCAAAACCCCGGATGGTCTGGACAAGATTTATAAGCTGGTTGATTCTCCGGCTATTGGAATTAATTTCGACACCGGCAATGCTTATCTTGCAGGCCAGGACCCGATTGCATGGCTGGAGCGTGTCAAAGATAGACTGGTCCACATCCACGCCAAAGACATTTCGGTGCAGCAGTCAAAAGACGAACGTGGCAAGGTGACAGGTACTCCAGCCGGTTGCGCTTGTGGTGACGGCGTCATCGACTGGAAAAAAGTGGTCCAAATATGCAAAAGCGCACCACGTGACGTTGTGCTAAGTGTCGAGTGCGGCACTATTGAACAAGCAGAGCGAAGCATAAAGTACCTCAAAGAGTTAGTGTAGAATGAAAAATATCAGAAGAAGGCAATTTCTGGTAAGCTCTGCAATTGGAGCTGCCTCAGTTCTTCTGAACCGAAGACTATCCTGGGCGGCGGGTTCAG
>JBHIDV010000190.1:0-5745 GCA_046760285.1 Sedimentisphaerales bacterium | reverse complement strand
CAGACTCTTGCCGACGCCTGGCAGTTCTTTGTCAACACTGATAAACCATTGCTCCGTTGCTCTGAAAATAACCGGCCCTTTGCTCCGCCAGCAGTGCGGATAGCTATGCGTAATCTCGCCCTCAGCAAAAAGTAGACCCATTTCTTTCAGATGATTGTTTATGACAGTATCAACCTCCAGAACATTTTGTCCCCGCAGCCAACCCGGCACCGTGTCATCATATCGGCCATCGTTCATCACCGGAGAATAAGTCTCCAGGTTGTAAGTCTGGCCGGATACATAGTCTTCAACACCATGTCCTGGTGCAGTATGCACAAGTCCCGTGCCGTCTTCTGTAGTGACATATTCAGCAAGGATAATCATATATGCATCTTTATTTGTTGGATTACTTTCTACAAAAGGATGCACATACCGTAAGCCTTCAAGCTCACTGCCCCGAATGGTCTTTTCCGCAATACTGTATTGACCTTCTATTAGACCACCTGCTGCAACCACCGCTTCGATTCGCTCGGTTACTAATATCGAGACGAACTTATCGCCGTCTCTTTCGTAGCTCATCGCCGTATAATCCAGGTAGGGGTGTACCGCTATCGCCAGGTTAGCTGCTAACGTCCAAGGCGTGGTGGTCCAAATCATAAAGCAAACTTTTGCATTCTTTGCTTGCTCTTGGTTGACCAAGCCCAGCTCAATCAGTCGCTCAACGCTTTCTTCTGCAATAGGAAAATTAACAAAGATGCTTGGTGACGAGATGTCTTTATATTCCAGCTCAGCCTCTGCCAGAGCCGTCTCGCATCCAATCGACCAGTGAATGGGCTTTAATTGCTTATAAACCAATCCCTTGTCCACCAGCTCAGCGAATACTTCTAAAATTCCAGCTTCATACTCTGGCTTAAACGTCAAATAAGGATTCTTAAAGTCGCCGAATACACCGAGCTGCTGAAACTGCTGGCTTTGCACTTTCACGTATTTGCTGGCATATTCCATGCAGCCCCTTCGGATATCGAGCTTGCTCATCTGATGTACTTTGTCACCGAGTTGGGCCACTACCTTGGATTCGATAGGCAGGCCGTGGCAGTCCCAGCCCGGCACATACGGTGCATCAAAACCCGCCATCGTTTTATACTTCACGACAAAATCTTTGAGGACTTTATTTATCACGTGTCCCATATGGATATCACCGTTGGCATAAGGCGGCCCATCGTGCAATGTGTAAAGAGGAGCACCTCTGCGAGCCTCACGTATCCTGCGGTAAATATCCATCTCGGCCCATTCTTTGCGCAGTTGCGGCTCTCGTTGTACTAGATTGGCCTTCATAGAAAAGCTGGTCCTCGGCAGATTCAAAGTGTCCCGATAACTTTTATCAACCGCGGATTCTTGCTTTTTTATTTTATCTGTGCAATCTGTGGCTAATTTCTTTTTATTTTTTTCCTTATCCGACATCTAACAAATCCTCAAAAAGTCTGAGACAGTCAAGAGATATATGTTAAATGTTCGAACTATTATTGTCAACATTACCAGTCACCGTTTTCTGTGCAGGGTGTGGCCAGATTTTCTGGCAAAGCCTTGCTGGTTCGCCAATGCAGGTTTGCTTTGTGTCATTATGAAGCCTGCCTTGCGGTTCGCGTGTCATTGCGAGCCCTCCTAAAGCGGGCGTGGCAATCTCAAATTTACGGACGGACGAGATTGCTTCAGTCGCTTCGCTTCTTCGCAATGACAATGGTAGATAACATCTTATCAGGGATATTGTTATAGACTGCCAGAAAAATTTGCCACACCCTCTGTGCACTCGCTTTGGCCATTAATAGGTGGCTATCTCCAGTTTAGCGAGTTTAGTGAAAAATGCGAAATGTTCATTGAATTATCAGGACAGACCTGGTAGTATGTTAGAGAAGAGACTTGGCGGTAAAGCTGAGCAAGGATATACCTGGTTATGTAGGAAATAGTGGTATAAATAATTTGCAGGAAGTAGCTTGCCGTGCGAATTACAAAAGGTTTTACACTTATCGAGCTTCTCGTTGTCATCTCCGTAATTGCGCTGCTGCTCGCTATCTTGATGCCCGCCCTGATGAAGGCAAGGGAGCACGCCAAACGGATGGTTTGCTGCAACAACGTCAGAATACTGGGGATAGCCAATACCCTCTATGCAGATGAATCGGACGGCTGGTATGTCCCAATAATGGACAGAACACAGACTGCCAATCGCTATTGGCCCGCCAACCAGCTCTTTAGAGAATTGGTTGGTTATAAAACTAAGCAGAGCTCACCAGACAGACGTTGGCATGCACCCAAGGAGTATCGTTGTCCAAGCGATGTGATTTCGATAAAGGAAAGACCTGATATCCAGTGGAACTCCTGGCTCAGTTACGGCTACAATCTGACGGACTGGTACTTCTCAAACTGGTTTGGTATCCGCTATGCCGGGCATCGCAATACTACCGTTCGTAGTCCTGCCGGGGAACTCATATTCACCGAGAGCAATGACTGGTGGCTGTGGTGGTGGGGAGCCAATTACGAAGATGGATGGGATGTTCTTGGCCAGGATACAATAACACCTTATAAACAGGTCGGCTGTGACGGTCCAACACTGTATCGTCACAGCGAGGGGGTCAACATAGCCTTTTACGATGGGCATGTTAAGTATATGAAGAAAGAAAAGGTTTTCATTAAAGATGCATGGGATGCGGGTACGCCCGGCATGTGGTCGACCTTCAAAAGTTACCCGCCAACACCGGCTGAGCAGAGTCGGTTGCCAACACCTTGACAGCGTTTTACGAAGACATTTTTGCTTGATTCCGCTTTCCAGCGGGTAGGGGATGCATGGCTCGGCTGAGCTTGCCGAAGTCCACACACCAAAACTTCTGCAAAATCTATAGCGAATCGTAACTGACTGTACTATACTATTTACTTATGG
The DNA here is from genome assembly GCA_046760285.1 of Sedimentisphaerales bacterium. Classification (GTDB taxonomy): domain Bacteria; phylum Planctomycetota; class Phycisphaerae; order Sedimentisphaerales; family Anaerobacaceae; genus JBHIDV01. Next base: position 2,834 of record JBHIDV010000190.1, on the reverse strand, counting down.
CGAAGACGCTTTACATAATTGATGGCCACGCACACATTTACGCAGCATACTTTGCCCCGATGCGTCAGAAATTGACCAGCCCATCCGGCGAGCCCACCAAGGCCACCTACATATTCACCACCGCCATCTTGGGGCTCATCCAGCGCCAGAAACCTGACCTGCTCGCGGTGGCGATGGATAGTGCTGCTCCGACTTTCAGAAGCGAAATTTACCCACAGTACAAAGCCAACCGTCCGCCCATGCCCGATGACATGCCTGCTCAAATAGAGCGAATCGAGCAAATTCTCGAAGCGATGAATATTCCCATCCTGCGTGTGGATGGCTTCGAAGCGGACGATATAATCGGCACCCTGGCTAAAAAGGCCAGCGCAGATGGATACGATTGTTTCATCTGCTCAAATGACAAGGATGTTCTTCAATTGTTGAGCCCTGCTTCCATAGGGGCAGGCTGCATTAGGGTTTTCGACATCAAAACCGATACCAGCATGGATGCTGCCAAAATGGTCGAGCAAATGGGAATTACGCCGGAACAATTTGTCGACTGCCTTGCCCTGCAGGGCGATACCTCAGATAATGTCCCCGGCATACCTGATGTAGGCCCCAAAACTGCCTTGGACTGGATTCGAAAATACGGCTCCATCGAAAACCTCTGCCAACACATCGATGAAATAAAAAGCAAACGTGGTGACAATCTGCGAGCTTTCAAAGACAATCTCACTTTGAGCAGAGAATTAGTCGCTATTGATTGTAACATTCCACTGAAATTTGATTATGACGATTTGACGGTAAGGGAATTTGATAAAGAAAAACTTGCCCGAATCTTCACCGAACTGGGCTTTAATCGTCTCATTACGCAACTGGGCTTGACAGATTCGTCATGCGAATTACGCGATGTGTATCGCATAAAGCAACAACGCGATACGCGATACGATATACGCAATACGAAAGTAAATTACCAGCTAATAGATACGCCAGAAAAATTCCACAAGTTTTTGGCTGAACTGGCAAAGCAAAAATTATTCGCTGTCGATACCGAAACTACATCGATGCAACCTATGCGAGCGGACCTGGTCGGCATCAGCTTTTCCTGGAAGCAGCAAACAGGCTTTTATCTGCCTGTAAAGGCTCCTATGGGCTCAAAACATCTCGATCTAACTACTGTCCGCCGCGAACTGACGCCCATATTAGCAGACGAAAAAGTAAAAAAAATCGGCCAGAACATAAAATACGATATGCTGGTACTGCAAAATGCCGGCTTGCCTGTAAAAGGCGTTTATTTTGACACCATGGTCGCTTCTTATTGTCTTGACCCTGGCCGCAAGAACCACTCGCTGGACCAAATGGCGCTGGACTTTCTAAACTACGAATGTATTCCTATTTCAGCTCTTATCGGCAAGGGCAAAAACCAGCTCACTTTTGATATGGTTGATACCGCCGCTGCCTGCGAGTATGCCGCTGAGGATGCCGACATAACGTTCAGGCTTTACCTCTATCTGAAAAATCGCCTTGAAAAAGAGCCTCTGCTGAAAAAATTATTCTATGAGGTGGAGATGCCTCTGGTCTCAGTCTTGGCAGCTATGGAACACAACGGCGTCTCGCTCGACACTGCACTGCTGAAGAACATGTCCGGCAAACTTAATAAAGCACTCCAGACGCTTGCCGATCAAATTTACGAACAGGCCGACGCAGTCTTTAACATTGATTCTCCGAAGCAGCTCTCTGAAATCCTGTTCGACAAGCTCAAACTCAAATCCCTTCGTGTGGGCAAAGCTGGCCGAAGCACCGACGCAGCGGTTCTCGAACAATTAGCCGACCAGCATCCAATCATCGAACTGATTCTCCAACATCGAATGCTGAGCAAACTGAAAAATACTTATGTTGATAAGCTCGGCTCGTTAATTCATCCACGGACAGGCCGAGTGCACGCTTCTTTTAACCAGACTGTCACTGCCACCGGCCGGCTGAGCTCCAGCGACCCCAACTTGCAAAATATTCCCATACGTACGGAAATTGGCCGCAAAATCCGCGCCGCTTTCGTCCCCAAGGACAAAACCGGCTGTATTTTAAGTGCCGATTATTCACAAATCGAGCTGCGTCTGTTAGCTCATTTTTCCAAAGACCGCGCTCTGATGTCTGCCTTCGCCGCCGACCAGGACATCCACCGTTTCGTGGCTTCACAGATTTTCAACGTTCCACTCGAGCAGGTGACAGGCGAGATGCGCTCCCGCTGCAAGGCGGTCAATTTTGGCATCATTTACGGCCAGGGTGCGTTCGGCCTGTCACGCTCCGCAGGGATAAGCCAGACCGAGGCCAAAAAGTTTATTGACGATTATTTTGCCCGGTATAAATCTATTCGCAATTTTATGGACGATTGTATAGAAAAAGCGAAACGCACTGGCTACGCTGAGACTATCCTGCACCGCCGACGAAAAATCCCGAATCTCCGTAGCAAAAATAGCGGTAAACGTGCCCAGGCCGAGCGCCTGGCCATCAATACCGTCATTCAAGGCTCTGCTGCGGATTTAATAAAGGTCGCTATGATAAATATTCAGCGGAAGACCGAAAAAGAGCATTTGCCTGTTAGGATGATTCTGCAGGTCCACGATGAGCTGGTTTTCGAACTCCCCACCGCTGAGGCTGAAAAACATGCGAAGTGGATAGGCAAAGAAATGACCAGCGCCATCAAGCTCGATGTCCCGCTGAAAGTGGACATAACCCACGGCCCAAACTGGCTTGGTTAGCCCTGCAATCCTTCGACCATGCTCAGGATAAGTTTATTGCAGGGTTTTATGGCAAATGTTTATTCTACTTGACTTCTCAGAGCTGAGAAAGAT
>JBHIDV010000189.1:0-5780 GCA_046760285.1 Sedimentisphaerales bacterium | reverse complement strand
CGGGAACCCAAAGTATCACAGTTACAATTATAGCGATGTGCTTTCTAAGTGCAGGCGCAACCAAGGCAAAATCGTCAATACCACGTCCCGAACATCCTAAGCCTCAGTTTCGCCGACAGTCCTGGATAAATCTGAATGGTCGGTGGGACTTTGCGATGGATCCCGATGTGGTTGGGGTCGAGCAGAACTGGCAAGACAACCCTGCCAGATTCAATAGAAAAATTACCGTACCGTTCTGCGTGGAAAGTAAACTGTCGGGTATAAGACACACGGATTTCATTAAGGCGGTCTGGTACCGTCGAGCTTTCACTTTGCCGGAGACCTGGCAGGATAGACGTGTCTTTCTGCACTTCGGCGGAGTGGATTATCAATGCCGTGCCTGGGTCAATGGAAAGCCTGTGGGACGCCATTTTGGAGGTAGCGTATCATTTTGTTTTGAGATAACTAAGGCCCTCAAAGATGGTGAAAACGAACTTGTTGTCTATGCGTTTGATGATGTGCTCTCTGAGCTTCAGCCTTCGGGTAAGCAGAGTAGGCGGCGAGAATCTTACGGCGTTTTTTATACCCGCGTCACCGGAATATGGCAGACCGTCTGGCTGGAGGCCAGGCCGCAACAATTCATCGAATCTGTTCATATCGTGCCGGACCTCGACAGAAAGCGTTTTATTATCACACCACATGTCGAAGGTTATAGAAAGGGTCTGGAATTTCGTGCGGTGCTACTGACGCCAGAAGGCAAAAAAGTCGCTTCGAAGCGCAGCTCGGCCCAAAGTGGTAATTCTGTGGTCTTGAAAATCAAGCATCCACGCCCGTGGAGTCCGGCTGACCCTTACCTCTATGGTCTTCGGCTGGAATTGATGGATGCTCGTAAAGTTGTAGATTCAGTGGACAGCTATGCAGGCCTGCGAAAGTTTCACATCGAAGGCAATCGTTTCTATTTGAACAATAAGCCTATCTTTTTGCGGTTTGTTCTCGACCAGGGCTTCTATCCGGATGGCATTTGGACGGCTCCCAGTGACGCAGCACTCAAGGCGGATATTGAAATGTCGATGTCAGCCGGCTTTAATGGTGCTCGACTGCACCAGAAGGTCTTTGAGGAGCGTTTCCATTATTGGGCCGACAAGCTGGGCTATTTGACGTGGGCAGAGTTCTCAGACTGGGGCGGGGTTCACTCGTTTGGTAATCCCCAGGGTGTTCTCAATCTGGAACGTGAATGGCGGGATGCGGTTCTGCGAGACAGAAATCATCCTTCGATTGTAGCATGGACACCACTAAATGAAACCAGAGGTGCCGCCGCAAATAACTACGAAGCTTATGCTCGAGCTGTCAAATCCATTGTGGCAACCACGCGCGCACTCGACCCAACTCGACCAATTAATGATGCCAGCGGATACGTACACATAGAGACCGACATCTTTACCGTGCACGATTACGACCAGAATATCGAGACCTTCAGGCAGCGCTATGTAGGTGTGAATCCGGATTCACCAGAAAACGCATTTGTTAGATTTCCTGAAATATCGGTTCCCTACGAAGGCCAGCCATACGTAGTGGATGAATACGGCGGAACCTTCTGGACAAAGGACTACACTTCTCAGCCGGAAAAGGCCGGTGGCGGACGTAATAACTGGGGTTATGGCAAAACCAGCAGACAGGTGGAAGACCAAATCAAGGCTTTAACTGGTGTTCTGTTAAATCATCCACACATATCCGGCTACACCTACACCCAACTTACTGACGTCGAGCAGGAAGTCAACGGTATCTATACCTACGACCGCAAGCCAAAATTTGACATCAGACGTCTCAAGAAAATTTTCGGTGGGCCTGCTGCGATCGAACAAAAAGAATAATTCAATCGTACCTCATACAAGTTAAGAAATGGCGGACCCAAGAAAACAGATCAGACAGGATGAACATGATAATCCGCCGTAAGGCGTCCTGTGGACTGTAAATCCTGTATAAAAAATAGAGCAAAGAAAAAATCTAAAGAATATTCTTGATTTTGACGAAAAAAGATATATAAAGCAGTTTTTCTACACATAATATTCCTCCGAACGGCAGGTTGAAATTTTGCCTGCCGTTATTTTTTTTATTCAGCGGTACAAGATCCCCGCTTTCGCGGGGACAAGTTTACCCCTGCGAAGGCAGGGGCTCCTCTGGCGTTTGGCGACCTACAGTGCTATCGAAAATTGGACAAGATTTACAGGATTATCCTGTTTATCCTGTCTAAAACTCTCCATTGTGGGCAGCTCACCAAAACAATAACCTTCCCATGAGGAAAAGTAGTATCGTTAGTACCGCAGCTATAGGAATAGTAGCGAGCCAGGAAGTAAAAATAGAACCAACTACTCTGCGATCAACGGCGGTGATACCTCGGGCCAGTCCCACTCCCACGATAGCACCTACGAGCGTATGAGTAGTAGATATGGGCAAGCCCATCTTTGAGCAAGCTAAAACGGTTATCATACCGCTCAAATCAGCAGCAACACCACGTGAAGGCGTAATTTCAGTTACCTTTGTCCCAACCAAACGCATTACTCGATAACCGAACATAGCCAAGCCAATAGCGATACCAAGGCCACCCAGCACCAAAAACCAAATATTCACGGGAACTTCGCCCGGGACTGAGTTATGCTTGACTATTTCAGCTACGGCAGCGAGCGGACCAATGGCGTTGGCCACATCGTTGGCACCGTGTGCGAACGCCACTGTACACGACGTTATAATAACCTGCACGGCAAAAATTTTCTCCACCTGAGCGAGTTGCTGCTCGTATGGCAACTGGCCGTTGCAGCCGCAATTTCTCCTCATAAGCAGCGCAGAAATTCCCGCTGCGATAAGTCCGCCTGCTGCGCTTAGAACAACAGCGTGTGGACCTTCCAAGTTCAGGTGAATATTTTTCAGGCCTTTATAAATAATGGCCAAAATCAATATGGTGAAGGTGAAAAAAACACAGACCGGTACACCTTTGCACGCTGCCAACACTGGCTTTTCTACCGATAGTATGTGTCGCGAAATCAGTTTGAATATTATAAAAGCCATTATCCCGCCGGCTAATGGCGAGATAAACCAACTGGCCACAATTTGTCCGAGCTTGGCCCAGTATATGTGTCCGGAACCGGCTTGGAGGATTCCAAATCCAACAATAGCCCCCACGATGGAATGTGTAGTGGAGACGGGCATACCCAAGTAGGAAGCGAGATTCAGCCACAACGCTGCAGCCAGCATAGCACAGACCATACCGTGGGCAAGCATCCGGGGGTCGTCAGCGAAGGCCTGCGTATCTATTATTCCTTTGCGAACGGTATCAGTGACGTGGCTGCCAACAAGCACCGCCCCGCAGAAATTGCAGATACCAGCCAAGACCACAGCCCAGAAAACGGTCAACGCTTTCGAGCCGACCGCATCAGCCATGGAGTTGGCCACATCGTTGGCGCCGATATTCCAGGCCATGTAGGCCGCGGTTATAATTGCTATTATGACGAGCACTTCCATACAGACGCTAATCTTTCGGCCCCGTGCCCTTGCTCCCCGCTTATGCGGGGACCCTATTTCTTGCGAATAATAAGGCGAAGATATTTCGCAGTCTTTTCAGCAGTGTTGGCTACAGCACTCAGTCTCTTACAGTACTTGTCGAGGAATAAAATGGTAATGGGGTCGAGCTGGTCTTCCATACTGTAGAACTTGCGGGCAAACTTCCTCTCCAGACGGTCGGTCTGCCATTCTTCTTGGCCAATTTTTTCGATCGCTTTGAGCACGTCCTGGGCTTGGTCACCGGTAAAAGCAGCCTCGGCCAGAGTCGAAAGCTTATCAGTCAAACCCATTAAATGTTCGCTTGTCTTGATGACCTGCTCGACCAAAGCCATAAAGTCGGACTGCAGTTGCTTTGGTATTTTGGTTCTGCGCAGTAGCAGCACCACGGCAAAATCCTCCGCTGCATCAGCCACATCGTCTTGATAGGCTAAAAACTCGCTTAATTCCAGCCGGCCTACCGATAGAAAATACATCTTGCTAATCCTATCGCGCAATTCTGTTTTTACCTGGTCCGCCTCGTGCTCTGTTTTCGACATCAAGTTGTGTAATTCTTCGATCTTCTCATAGTCTTCCGCCAGCAGTGCATTTGCCAATGGGCGAAGAAGTTCAACACATTCATGCACCTTCTTTGAGTGCTTTTGCAACTGGACAAATGGTGATGGCGCAAAGAACTTACCTAAGACTCCCATTGTAACCTCCTTAAATAAGCACGGGACCCCGCCCCTGCTTCTGCGGGGACAAGCTTGCCCCTGCGAAAGCAGGGGCGGGAACCCACGGATTAATATTAGGGGGAAGTATAAACCAAAAATGACCAAAGAAAAAGTAGAAAAATTCGAATGGCGGTTTGTTAAGCAGATTAAGAAAAAAGGTCTCCCGCAGCCGATAAAGAAGGTATTACTAACTTTAATCGGAAAGGAGACCAAAAAATGTCAAGGAATAATATCGACACTTCCACCAGAAATCCTGAAAAAATCTCTCATAAAATTGAACAGGTAAGTTTCAATTCAGTTAGAAAAGTGTTGCCAGATACTGCAATTGTGCAAGCATGCAAAGCCGTTGGCTATAAATATAGAGAGCGTAAGATAACGCCAATTGTAACCGTACTTCATATGATTATGGCGGCAATTTGGCCCGATGATTCCTTTAATGCAAGTTGGCAGGTTTTATGGGCCAGTTTGGTAAGCAGGTTTGCTAATCTAAGTGGCGAATCTCCATCTCGGGGTAATGTATCCCAGGCAAGAACCAGATTGCCCATTAAACTTTGGCGTTTTCTTTTCAAGTTGATTCGTCAAAAAGGCCAAGAACTCTCTCCGGCATTCGATAAGTGGAGAGGATATCTTTTTTTGTGCTTTTTGTGTCTTTTTGCGGCCCATAATAACTTTGTGTTTTTTGTGCCTCTTGGTGGTTATCTGTGCAATTCTCGCATCAAAGTTTTTGTGTGTGGTTCTATTGAGTAGCTGTTGTCGAGGCTTCAAAACCGCTGATTATTCTGTTATAATTGTTTTATGGGATTACCGGTAGTTGCGATAATTGGTCGGCCAAATGTGGGCAAAAGCAGTCTCTTAAATGCCTTGGCTGGTGAGAGGATAAGTATAGTCGAACCAACCGCAGGCGTTACCAGAGACCGCATCAGCACTGTCATCGCCAGAGACAACCAGTACTTTGAGCTTATCGATACCGGCGGATACGGAGTGGTTGATACCCCCGACTCGATCGCCGGCCGGCTAAGTGAACACATCGAGCAGCAAATCACCCGCGCTATTGAATCAGCAAACCTGGTGCTGTTTATGGTCGATATCCGCGATGGCCTGGTGCCGCTGGATAAGAAGATAGCTAAGCTTCTGCACAAACACGGCCTGGATGTTATTGGCGTGGCCAACAAGGCCGACAGTGCCAAGATGTTTGCGGCGGCAGCGGAATTTTCCAGCCTGGGCTTCGGTGAATTTCTTTGTGTCTCCGCAATGAACAACCTTAATAAGGCTGTCCTACTCGATAGAATCTTTGAAAAGCTCGCTCATCTTCAAGCTTCTAAGCCTGCTGAGCCGGTAATGAAACTGGCCATAGTGGGCAAGCGAAATGTGGGCAAAAGCACCCTTCTAAACGCTATGGTAGGCTCCGAGAGGGTCATCGTCAGCGAAACGCCCGGCACCACCAGAGATGCTGTGGATGTGCGGTTCGAAAAAGATGGCAAAACTATCACCGTCATTGACACCGCAGGCATTAGAAAAAAAAGCAGGATGACCGAC
>JBHIDV010000188.1:0-5792 GCA_046760285.1 Sedimentisphaerales bacterium | reverse complement strand
TCCGGGAAATCCTCGATGGGAGCATCATCCTCAGCGGCGCGCATCTCATAGTCGTTGATAAGAACCACCTTGCCGGTTCTCTTATCCAGAAATGCATAACTTTCGTCCGACTGGAATTCCAGGCCTTCAATTATGTCGTCAAGTTTTACATGGAGTGTCATTGGTTAATACCTCCTTACCACCGTCTTTTGTACTTTCACATGCGTTCTCCAATTAGCATATTGTTGATTTTATCCTATCTATTCTATATATTAAATTCTTGAAAGTAAAATCGATTTAGGGGAAAACTGACAATGGCTTCTGCAAAGGAAAATCTCAAGCAAGCGGTTTTGTGGGAAGCAGCGACGGAAAAAAAAGTTCGATGCAAACTGTGCAACTGGCGATGCCTGATTGCAGACGGCAAGCTCGGCCAGTGTTGTGTACGCAAGAATATCAACGGAATATTGTATTCATTGAATTACAACAAAGTTTGTGCAGCTAATCCTGACCCTATCGAGAAGAAGCCATTGTTCCATTTTCAGCCGGGCAGCCAAAGTTTTTCCATCGCTTGCGTCGGCTGTAATTTCCGCTGCGAATTCTGTCAGAACTGGCATATCAGCCAGGCCGCGATTGAGGAAGGGCGGATCAATGGAGAACCAATAGCGCCAGAGCGGATTGTTGAAGGAGCAGTTCAAGCCGGCTGCAAAAGCATCGCTTATACCTATACTGAGCCGACCATTTTTATGGAGTTATGCAACGATTGTGGGCGGCTGGCAAAGCAGCGGGGCCTGACCAACGTTTTCGTCAGCAATGGCTATATGACTCGCGAAGCGGTTGATTTTGCCAGCGATTGGCTCAACGGAATAAACGTTGACCTTAAATCATTCAATAATGATTATTACAAGCGGTTGTGCAAGACCAGGCTCCAGCCGGTGCTTGATACGATTAGTTATATCGCAAACCAGACCGACATCTGGCTCGAAGTTACCACCTTAATAGTGCCGGACGAAAACGATTCCGAAGATGAGTTGAAAGCCCTTGCCAATTTTATTGTCACCGAAGCTGGCCCTGATGTCCCCTGGCATATCAGCCGATTCCATCCGCAATATAAATATCTGGATTCTGTGCCTACCCCCATCAGCACCCTGGAGCGTGCTTACCAGATAGGTAAGTCTGCCGGTCTGCATTATGTTTATCTTGGCAATGTGCCGGGTGCAAAATCAGAGAGTACCTTTTGCTACAAATGCAGCCGAATATTGATTGAACGTGTTGGCTATAGAATCGTTGCCAACAATATAAAGAATTCCTGCTGTCCGGACTGCGGAACAAAGATTGCCGGCTTTGAGCTTTGACTTAAGATGAAGATAGTTGCCGACGAGAATATTCCATTCGTGGCTGAGTGCTTTTCTTCAATTGGGCAGGTTATAGCAGTTTCGGGCCGAGAAATCACGCCGGGTGTTGTTGCTGATGCGGATGTGTTATTGGTCCGAAGCATCACGCGGGTAGATTCAAGTTTGTTAGCTGGCAGCAAGGTTCGCTTTGTAGGCACAGCTACTATCGGCTGTGATCATATAGATACGGAATATCTTTCGTGCAGAAATATTGGTTTTGCATCTGCGCCCGGCTCGAATGCTAATTCTGCAGCCGAATACGTAATCGCAGCTCTGCTTGAGATAGCTGACAAATACAATATTAACCTGGAGGACAAATCAATCGGTATTATAGGGGTAGGCAATGTCGGCAGCAGGGTAGCTAAAAAGGCTGCGGCTCTGGGTATGAAGCTTTATCTGAACGACCCGCCTTTGCAACGAACGGTGGCGGCGTCAAGCTCAGCTTGGCGATGGCCATCCCCATCCCTAAGGGATGAGGCTGCCACCCAGGTGGAATATCTGCCCATAGAAGAACTTTTCGATTGTGATTTTATAACGCTTCATACGCCGTTGACTTTTGAGGGCATTGATAAAACATTTCATTTAGCTGACGAGAGATTCTTCAAATCGCTAAAACCTGACAGCGTCTTTATTAATACCTCTCGCGGCGGTGTGGTCGAGAGCAGTGCCCTTAAAGCGGCGATAAGAACCGGTAGATTCAAAGCGGTTGTCCTTGATGTATGGGAGAATGAGCCGAGTATCGATACAGAACTCCTGCAGATGGTTGATATTGGTACACCGCACATCGCGGGTTATTCGCTGGACGGCAAAGTCGCAGGTATGATTATGATTTATAACGAACTATGCAAATATTTTGAGCTTGAGCCTAAATTCAGCGTTAAGGATTTTTTGCCTGAGCCTGCTGTGCCTGAATTAAAAATAAATCCACACAGCGATAGTGAGCAGGATGTATTATTAGAAATCGTGAAGAAAATTTACAACATTAGCGAAGACGACCGTAAGCTCAGAAGAATATTAAAAGAGAAAGCAGAAAAAAGAGGCGAGTTTTTTGATAATCTGCGTAAAAATTATCCCGTTCGTAGGGAATTCCAGAATACGAAGGTGATTGTTGACAGCAAAAATAGCAGTTTAGCAAAGAAGTTAGAGGGAATTGGATTCCTGCTTTCACAGGAATGACACCTTATAGTTTACGATGACTATAAATAGTAAGAAAAATATTCTTGAATGGCCGAAGGGACATTTAGATTCCTCTAAAGGTTGTCTTATAATGGGTGTATTGAATGTCACACCGGATTCCTTCAGTGACGGCGGCCAATTCTTCCAGACAGATAAGGCTATTGAGCACGGCCTGCAAATGGCTGCTGATGGGGCTGCCATAATAGACGTAGGCGGTGAATCTGCGCGGCCGGGTTCTACGCCCGTCTCGGCAGCCGAGCAGATAAAACGAGTGGTGCCGGTGATAAAAGCACTTGCCAAAAAGTTAGATGTGCCGATTAGTATCGATACATACAATTATGAAGTTGCCGAAGCTGCCTTGCAGGCAGGGGCAGCAATGATAAATGATATTACCGCTTTGAGCGATGAGCGGATGGGCCAATTGGCAGCTGAGCAACAAGTGCCGGTTGTTTTAATGCATATGCAGGGCACACCCGCAACGATGCAAATCGAGCCAAAGTATGATGATGTGGTCGGCGAGGTTCGGCAGTTCCTTTTGGATAGGGCAAAACGAGCGCAGCAGTTTGGTATATCAAAAGACAGGATTTTTATCGACCCTGGGATTGGATTTGGCAAAACATTAGAGCACAATCTTGAGCTTTTGAGAAACATCGATAAATTTGTCGCAACCGGCTACCGGGTGCTTGTGGGCACGAGTCGGAAGAGCTTTATTGGAAAGCTTACCGGCAGAGAAAATCCTTCCGACCGTATATTCGGCACCGCTGCCAGCATTGCTCTTTGTGTCGCAGCAGGTGTATCAGTTGTACGTGTCCATGATGTTGGCGAAATGGCGGATGTGGTGAAAGTGGCCGATGCAATAACTCAAATGTAAGCATAATTATTCTTGATAAGCTGTTTCCACAATGTAAGATATGAACAGTTTGAGATGGGAGTTAAATAGATTTTTTAGGTTTTGATGTGGAGTGTTTATAGTGTATGGCTGGTAGAAATTTGACAAAAGAGGATATTGTAAACCTACTACGGCAATCAAAGGAAAAGTTAACTTCTTTTGGTGTGAAATCCATAGGATTGTTTGGTTCATTTGTTAGAGGCGAAACATCGGCGCAAAGTGATATTGATATATTGGTTGAATTTAGCCGCGATAGAGTGACTTACGACAATTTCATCGATACGTGTTTTTTTCTTGAAGAATTGTTCGACCATGAAGTTGAAGTTGTTACGGCGGACTCAATTAGTCCTTATATCAAACCTTATATTATGAAGGAAGTTGAATATGTCCCGTTGTCCGCAGACCCCGCGCAGAACGCGGGGCTAAATATTTAGCCTGCGGTTTTACCGCAGGTTCTACTTTGGAAGGAAAATATCCGGCATGAGAGACCGGCTTATCCACGCTTATTTCGGAGTGAATTACTATTTGGTATGGGATGTTGCCACAAACAAGCTTCCGGAATTGAAGCAGAAAATTGCACAGATAATGAGTAATGAAGACTCCGGTTGAAAATTGTATATGCGCCAGGGGTTTCAATCGTCCGTGTCCACGATGTAGCTGAAATGCTGGATGTGGTGAAAGTCGACACTAAACTCATAGAAGCTAACGTGATTTAGCTTTGGTAGAATTACACGAATACTGGATATCCAAATGACCGTGTTACGCCTTCACGATAAGAATACAATCGAGTCCTTCCTTCGGAGAAACACGTATCTCCATATATATAGCATCGGAGATTTAGATGATTTCTTCTGGCCATACACAACTTGGTACGGTTTAAAGAACAGCACAGATTGGCAAGCTATTGCACTTCTGTACATCGGCAATGGTCTACCGACTCTTATTGCATTATCCGAACATTTCTCTGCTACGGAGAGTTTACTGAAGTCAATTAAACCTCTTCTGCCGGAGAAATTCTATGCTCATTTTAGTCCTGGTCTTGAAGAGATTTTTCGAAACACCCATAAGATAAAGCCACATGGCGAACACTATAAAATGGCCCTTAGAGAACTTTCGGTAATCCATCAGATTGATTGCACACAGGTGGTTTGTCTGACACATGCAGACTTGAAAGACATACTAAAGCTCTATGAAGAAAGCTATCCAGAGAACTGGTTTAATCCGCGAATGTTAGAAACCGGTCAGTATTTTGGCCTAAGAAGACAGGGTAACCTGGTCAGCATTGCCGGCGTTCACGTATATTCAGCAGAGTATAAGGTTGCAGCACTCGGTAACATAGCGACACATCCTGCGCATAGAAATAAAGGTTACAGCAGATTGGTTACGGCACGGCTGTGTCAGTCTCTGAGTGCGACCACCGACCATATCGGCTTAAACGTAAAGATTGACAATACTGCTGCTCTTTCATGCTACAAGAAACTGGGTTTTCAAATCATCGTAACTTACGGCGAGTTTATGCTCGAAAGAAGATGACAGAGATCAGAATTTGCAAACGCTACTGGAAAGAGAAGAACAGCATAGGCAAGCAAGTTGCTCATCCTACATTACTTCGGCCTGCAAGACAAGCCTCGCAATGACAGTGAGTGAATTATTGCGGGAGGTTATCCCGTACCCGGATGCGGGGCAGGAGTGACGACAGGGATTCAATCTGTATCAAGATCAAGGGCGATTTTGATTGCTTCATTTGTATTCTTAACGAAGGATAAATCAGGTTTGGAGGTATTTTTCAATTCTCTGGACAAATTTTTCCGCGTCATGGACTCTTTTAAGAGCTCTATCCTCGTCGATTTCGATGTAAATATCATAATCGCCGATTGCTCGGTCTTCCTGCTCGGCTGTGAGAATTTTTGCCAAACCTTTTTCGATTTTCCCGGTCTTTACCAAATACAGGCTAAACATTCTTTTGACAGCTTTGTGTGATATAGGCTCAATATCTTTTGTTGCCAGGGCAGCTTTAGCAGCGTGCAAGACGGCATAGTAGGCCCTTGAAACACAATCTTCATAAAGCTGATTTTCCATGAGAATCTTTGCTGCTAAGAGGGCTTTCCTGGCTCGGTCCAATTCTCTCTGTGCTCTTTGTCTTGCGTTATTCATACAGTAATGGCATCCCTGTTAATATTGCGTATAAAAGAGGTTTTTTCTTTCTGGAGTTTTTCAAAGATGTTTTTGCTGATTACTTTAGGTGATATGCAGAGGTCTGTGTGAAGAAATATATCAGTTGCGATGTCATAGACCGTATCAGATATGTGCCAGTCGTCGGTTGCTACGATAACCAGTATATCCACGTCAGAGTCAGG
>JBHIDV010000187.1:0-5801 GCA_046760285.1 Sedimentisphaerales bacterium | reverse complement strand
GTATCGGCTGGAAAGGGGCCGAGACAGTTTATGCCCTGCTCCTGTGCCAACAAGATAGCGGGCGATATTATGCGTTGTTCTTCGTCACCAAATTGGCCATTTTCGCCGGCGTGAGGGTTAAGTGCAGCTACACCAATCTTCGGATTTTCCAGGTCAAAGTATTCCTTCAGTGCGTCATTCAGCAGGTCTATCGGCTCAAAGACACAGCCAATTGTAAATTTATGTCGCACTTCAAATAGCGGCTCGTGTATGGTCGCTAAGGCCAGCTTCAATGGGCCGCTGACGAACATCATGGCCTTTCGCGCGGATTTGCACCGCTGGGCTAACATCTCGGTATGGCCCGGCCAGTCTGCGTCGGCCAGTTTCCAGCTTGTTTTGCTTATTGGCCCTGTCACCACCGCGTCTATTATGCCAGCTCGAGCAGCATCAATTGCATCCAGGCAAAACCTTACCGAGGCCTCGCCGGCCACCCTGCTGGGGCCCGTAATCCAGGGCGGAACGGAATACTCATCGTAATCAGCTACAGCAACTTTACAGGGGTAATCTCTGCTGATTTTTTCGTGCTGATGTCGGCCCCAGAAAGGCTCAATCTCAGCTCTATCAGCGGCGTAGCAGAGCTGTTCGTTCATACCGAAGATGATGAACTTTGCCGCCCGGCGTATGCCCGGGTCAGCCAGCGCCTTTACAATAATCTCCGGCCCGATGCCGGCAGCATCGCCCATTGTTACGCCGATGACCATCTGGTTGGCTATCGAATTGTTGCTATTACTTTTGTTCATACAACTCAATCTGTTCATCCCATAAATCGGGAATTGAAAAACGAGACGCGGATTAAAAGCCCAATTGTCTTAATCTTTCTACAGTTAATGCTTGCTCTTGTGGTAATCCGCCAAAGGCAGAAGCCATCTGACTTTTTATTGTCTTTACGATAATATCGGTTTCGATATTTACCACATCGCCGACCTTTGCTGTGCCCAGCGTGGTCTTTTTTAGCGTCTCAGGTATCAGGGCCACGCTAAAGCTGCGCTCATCCATACTTGCTATCGTCAGGCTTATTCCATCAACAGCGACCGAGCCTTTGACTACCATCTGGCTGAGTAATTCAGGGCTGGCTTCAAAGTCCATATCGGCAAATTGGCCAGCCCTTTTAATCGCTTTGATGATGGCTGTGCCGTCGATATGGCCCTGAACAAAATGTCCACCGAATCGGTCGGTCGCTTTCATAGCTCGTTCGACATTGACTTTCGAGACAGGCCTCAACTTGCCCAGCGTTGATTTTGTTAGCGTTTCCGTGCTCAGCTCAAATGTTGCAAGGTTGCCTGCCAGTTCAGCAATGGTCAGGCACGCGCCGTTTATAGCTATACTATCGCCGATTTTGCTGTCCTCGGCCAGTTTGCCTAAATCTATGGTCAGTAAAACTCCGCCGCCACTCTGGCGAACCGATTTCACCGTGCAAATTGCCTCTATAAGCCCTGTGAACATTTGAAATTATTTTTATTGAAAAAAGAAAACCAAACACTAAAATCAATTATAAATAATCATTAATCATTAATCAATACTAATATCGGCAGGGCTCGGCAGTAGGTATGAATACATTCTGGCTGAAAATAGCGGGCGTTACGGTCATGGCGGTGATTATAATCGTAGTGTTCGGGAAGTTCCGCTCAGGAAAGCCTACACCCGCCTCTGTACGTCAAACACAGTCAGAGCAGACGAAGAAACCGAAAACATTCTATGACATGGCCGAACGTGATAGGCAGTTCCTTGAGAAGCCAAAAGCCGCCGGCCAGCAGAAGGCTGAGCAACCGCAGCAACCAGCACCAGAAACGCAGACTCCCGTCCAGCCCGCTGGACGCACCCCCGGTGTCGTACTGCCGAGCGATATCAAAAGGCCGACCAAGCTGTATTTCAAGCCGCTTGGGGAAATAGAGGACATTCAAGCGCAACAATTGCTGCCCTGGGCTACTGCCGGGCGAAGCATCGGCAGGTTACCCATCATGCAGTATGGCCTGATGGTGAAAGCCTGCCGACAAATAGAAGAACGCTGGCCCGATAGCTGGTACGCCTTCCGGGCCAAGCAAATGTTGGAAGAGATCGCACAGCGATACGCCGCCAACTACAAGATCACACAACAGGAGCTGGATATCAGACGATTCATGAAGCCGAGGCGGGGTACCGAGCCTCGTATAGTGGAGCCGATACGACGATGACTACGGCCAATGGAATGATCCCTGTCATCTCAATCACCGCTGATTGTTTGCCGGAGGCCTGGGAGAAGGCCGTTTTGGCGGTCTGGGATAAGGGCCTTGAGATCAAGACACAATATGATAAGCTGGACGACCCGCCCAGCAAGGACGCCACTGTTATAATTACCGTCACCGACCCATTCAGAGAGCCGAGGATTCATAAGAACTTTCCCGGCGGGCCGGAGGAACTGGAGGCGTACCGGCAGGAAGTAGTCAACGGCATTCACGACCACTGGATAGACCCTGCTGCCGGCAAGTGGACCTATACATATCACGAGCGTCTGTTTTCGTACTCATCCAGTATCCAGTATCCAGTATCCAGTATCGGGAAGGTTGACCAGATTCAATATATCGTCGATTGCTTGTCGCAAGCCGGGCACAGCCGACGAGCTCAGGCGACAACCTGGATGCCGACCGCAGACCCGGGAACGGAGCATCCGCCCTGCCTACAGAGGATATGGTGCCGTTTAGTAGCTAATCAAGCAGGACAGCTTCATCTTAACCTGAATACGCACTGGCGAAGCAGAGACCTCTATAAGGCCTGGTTTATGAATGTTTATGCTATGACCGACCTTCAGAGGATGATTGCCGAAGAGATTTCCAAGAAAAGAGGCGAGCCGGTGAGGGTGGGCCGATATGTGGATATAAGTGATTCACTGCATATTTATGGCAGCTATTTTGATGAAGTGGCTGGCGAAGTGGAAAAGATGCGCAAAAGCTCATTTGTCGAGCGGGCCTGGCAAAGCACTCATCCGGCTTTTGCCGCCTGTACACAGCAGGCCAGAGAAAAACTGGCGCAGGACCCCGACTGGTACGCAAAGGGCGGTTAGATAGAGTTTTGAATATCGAATATTGAACAAAGAATATAGAATTATGAATAATAGAAAATTCCTTGAACGCAATACGATATACGCAATACGAGGGACGAACTATGGCTTTAATTGTTAATGGCGAAAAAATTGAAGATGCGGTAATACAAAAGGAAGCTGAGCGGCTAAGGCCAGATTATGAAAAGGCATTCGTGGACATGGACCCCAAAGAGCGAGAAGCGCAATTGCTTGATTGGTCAAGAGAAAATGTGATTGAAAGAATCCTGCTCAAACAGGAACTCAAGGATACCAGAGTTAATATACCGCAAGAACAGGTTGAATCCGCCTTGGCCAGGCTAAAAAAAGAGTATAAAGACCAACAAGAGCTCTACCAGGACTTTAATGTCGAGGATGACGAAAAGATGAAAGAGGCCATCGAGCTGATGATAAAAACCGACCGAAAATTTGATGAGCTCTGTCAAGATTTACCTAAGCCATCGCAAGCTGATATCGAGAAGTACTACGAGGAAAATAAGGAGCAGTTCAAATCTGCCGAGCGGGTCAGAGTAGCTCATATAGTAAAATATGTGGACTGGCAGACAGATGAAGCAACTGCCTATAACACACTAAAACAGGCCCAGGAAGAATTAAAAAACGGCGCAGCTTTTGAGGTGGTGGTTGATAAATATACCGACTGTGCCGACAGAGGAGGAAATTTGGGCTATATTAGCCGAGGACAACTGGTAGAAGAGTTCGAAGATGTCGTTTTCAACTTGAGCATCGGCCAGGTAAGTGACATTTTTCGCACTCGCTTTGGGTTCCATATAGCCAAGGTCTATGACAGAAAGCCTGGCCTTATTGCCAGTCTTAATGAAGTAAAAAAAGAAATAGTGGACGAACTCATATACCAGAGGCGAGATGAAGTTATCAATGAGTTTATAGACCAGTTGAAAAGTAAGGCCAAAATCGAAGAAATATAAGTACAGGGGCCGAGAAACTTGAATTTATGGAGTTTAGCCGTTGCCGGTACGGCGACGAATAAACTATTAAAAAAAGCGAAAAAAAGTGCCCCTCTTAATTTGCCTCTTTGCATTTTCTATATTAGACTTTATTAGAGCCGGGTAAAAAAACAAAGCAAAGACAATTTATTTTGTTTATCTTACGCATCGCCGCTCATACACAAAAAGAGAAATCTGTCTGCCGAGGCAATAAGAGCATAGGACTTAAGAACAAGCAAACACAGCGTCCGGGCATTATGTGTGGACCTTGAACAATATCTTAGGGGGGGCGATGTAAGTTTCTTTCCGAGTTGG
Source organism: Sedimentisphaerales bacterium (assembly GCA_046760285.1). Taxonomy (GTDB): domain Bacteria; phylum Planctomycetota; class Phycisphaerae; order Sedimentisphaerales; family Anaerobacaceae; genus JBHIDV01. The sequence continues at coordinate 1,433 of JBHIDV010000187.1, read as the reverse complement.
CCTCTGCGTTCTCCACGCAGGGGCTTTTTTTTTATAAACGCCGCCATGGTCGCAGGACCCCTAAATATTTAGCCTGCGGTTTCACCGCAGGTTCACAATACTATCAATCTTATGCAAAATTTTCTTTGACACCCCTATATGTTGCCTTTAGAATATGTAGGCCAGCAAGATGTAGCACTGTATTGACCGGCGGCAAAAATAGTGTATAGCGGGGTAGAAAAACAAACGCTAATGAGCAAAGGAGGTAAATCTGGCTTGTGAGATGTCCCTTTTGTAAGGAAGACAGGGATAAAGTCGTTGATTCACGCTCCAGCGATTCCGGCAGAGTAATTAGGCGGCGGCGCCAGTGCCTCATATGCAAAAGACGCTTTACCACCTATGAAAAAGCGGGAGAAAGCTTTAAGCTTTACGTGGTAAAAAAAGATAAGTCCCGGGTTCCTTATGACAGGGACAAAATCGTTGCCGGTTTACAGAAAGCTTGTTATAAAAGGCCTGTCTCAGCAGAGCAAATTCAACAAGTAGCTGACAAAGTCGAAGAGGACATATTTAAGAAATTCGACAAGGAGGTTGCATCAGCTTTTATTGGTGAAAGCGTAATGAAGCATCTTCGCACCGTGGACAAGGTTGCATATATACGTTTTGCGAGCGTCTATCGTGACTTTAAAGATGCAGGCGAATTAATTGAGGAAGTCAGTCGGATTATCAAGGAAGCTGAGCCTATGGAGCAGTTAAAGTTGTTCGATGAGTAACTAAAAGAACCTGAAGTCAAGGACTGAAAAAAACATTAAAAATTTCACGTTTTTTAGTTTACATTTTGCACCTGTTGTTGTTAAATTCTGCCCAGCGATAGAAGGGAGGAGCTAACAATGCAACTCAAAGTTGTAAAGGCAGACGGAACTGTCGAGCAATATTTACACACCAAAGTCATAGGCACTATCAATAATGCTCTCGGCAGAACTGGCCAAGCAGATATGTATGTCGCCGAAGAGCTGGCAGAGGTGGTGACATATTATCTCTATCACCGCCCAGACCCGCACGATGTAACAAGTAACGAAATCTTCTCCATAATTAAGGCGGTACTGACAGCAACAGGCTACGAAGAAGCTGCAATCGCACTGAGTGAACATCATCTCGAGCGCAGGCTTAGGCGCTGCCGAATTGAGGTGGTTTCGGTTGATATCCAGGAGCTGTCGGATGCAGAGATGCTTCAGGAAGCCGAGCAAGTATACCACAGGTCTCGCTGGGATAAGGCCAGAATAGTTAAGGACCTGGTAACCAAGCACCACCTGTCTCAGCAAACGTCACGGACCATTGCTTCGATGGTAGAGGAGAAAATCTTCAATATGGGGGTCAGCTTAGTTCCAGCCAGTTTGGTAAAGCAGCTTGTTTTAGGCGACGCCGCTGCGGTCCTGCGGGCCCAGCGCCAACTGCAA
>JBHIDV010000186.1:0-5804 GCA_046760285.1 Sedimentisphaerales bacterium | reverse complement strand
TAAAATATCCGGAGAAAAAATGGCAAAATCAAATTTAGATTTGCAAGCCCAAGAAATGTTAAAAGCGGCAAAACTTTATTGTACTAAGTGCAGAGTAGCAATATTGAAAGTCCTGTTGAAAACAGGCAAACCACTCCGGCAAGAGCAGGTTGCAAAGCGATTAGGTAAAAAGCGGTTTAATAAAGTTAGTATTTACCGCACTTTAGCAAGTTTGCTCGAGGTCGGGCTTGTACATAGGGCTTTTATGCACGAAAGAGCGTGGCATTTTGAATTGGCTAAGGACTGTAGCGAAAGTCAGTGTCACCCTCATTTTACCTGCACAAGCTGCGGCGATACCCACTGTCTGACGGGAATGACACTTCCTATGGCAAAGAGCCTACACAAAGGTTTTGTTATTCACCGCCAGCAGGTTCGGCTGGAGGGCCTATGTCCAGCTTGTACCTGACGCGGACGCACACGGACCCGTCAGACACAGACTTACGCGGACTCAAAAGCCCATCCTACCGGCTGGAATGCTTTTTCCTTTCTCTCCTTGTCACGATGATTATCACCAGGAGCACGGGGCACGCGATGACAAAACAAATAAGAGAGCCCAGCGCAGCCAAGGTCGGTGCCATGAATTCGACACCGCACAGCACGTACCGGGCAACCAACGCGTGGGGAACTCCGGCAAGGGCGGGAGCACCTTCAGTCACGTTTAGGTGGAAATCGTACAATCCCGTTCTGAACTGTGTGATACGCAGCCTGGGATAGAATACGTTTTCTTTCCCGTCAGCCGCGGTTGGCCGAAAATCCTCCGACGTGAACTCCTGTTCATAGACTAACGTCCCAGCGGCATCAGTAATCTGGAAGTTCCCAACCAAGCCGTGCGTCACGGCACGAGCTTGCTCTACTGACGGAAATGCCGTGTTAGCCTCGATGCGCAGCATTTCCGCGCACGCGAAATTGCAGCTCTGGTTGAATTTGCCGGAGTACTGCCCCGGCGTTGAGAGATCGACCTGCAGGCGGATTGGCTCGGCAACACGTGCCGCGTCGGAGATTGGCTTCGCTTTCCGATATCCCAGGAAGGCAAACATCACGAGGCATAGGGCGGCGCAAAGGAAGATCGCGGCAATTGTGCCTGCAATGATTCTAACCCATGGATAATTTGATCTCATTGCTTTGCATCCCAACAAGAATCTAACCGGCCGTGCACGCGGCGTCCGTGTCCAGCCGCTGGTTCGGTACTCGGGATTGGTGGGCTTAAGCCCACCCTACAATCTCACTACAACCTCACCTCTATATCATAGCTTTCACGGGTCAACTTTCAACCAAAATTCCCCAAACAAGTTGCTTAGTTATAGACGACAAGACATCATGCGGTTAGAATAACAGGTATGAAGGCGTATCCGTTAAAGTTTAAGCCTATATACAAACAGCGACTATGGGGCGGCCAAAAGCTGCGAGAGATTTTCGGTAAAGACATACCGCCATCTGAAAAAATCGGTGAAAGCTGGGAATTGGCGGATTTGCCACACGATAAATCCGTAATCGCAAACGGTGAATTGGCCGGCCAAACGCTCAGCTCGGCAATCCAAAAATATCCGAAGGAAATAACAGGAGACGAAAATTTTTCAGGCCCTTTTCCACTATTGATTAAATTTCTGGACGCCGAGGACATCCTGAGCGTACAGGTCCATCCGGACCGCCAAACCTGCCGGCGAATGGGCAAGGGAGAGCCCAAGACCGAGTGCTGGTATATCATTTCTGCTGCACCGGGAGCGGCAATTTATAAAGGCCTAAAAAAAGGTGTAACAAAAGAGCAATTTGCCGAAGCGATAAACAAAGGCACCGTTGCCCAGCTTCTGGCAGAGGTACCTGTCGAGGTCGGCCAATGTCATTTCCTGCCAGCCGGCACCGCACACAGCATCGGAAAAGACCTGTTAATAGCTGAGATTCAAACGCCATCGGATACCACCTATCGCGTCTTTGACTTCAATAGAGTCGACGATACCGGCAAGCCCAGAGAACTTCATATCGAAGAAGCACTTCAAAGCATCCATTTCGATATGGCCAGCAATGAGCTTGGCGTAACTACCGTAGGTCGGCTGGTAGATTGTGAATACTTTAAGATAGATAAAGGCCATCAGGCCAAGAACTGCGAGGTGCTCCTTTCGCCCGGCGAGATGAAGACTCTGATTATTTTGACCGGCTTTGGAACAATTTTTGGTGCCGAGGCAAATCCCGTCGAGTTCAAGGCTGGTGACACGCTCCTTATCCCTGCTACCTATGAAGGAACGATACGCTTTGCCGACGATACACAGTACCTGAAAGTAACCATTTAGCTGTTGCTGCTCTGGAGGTTTATTGCCTGAATATCTTGTTAAAAAGGCCGTGCACTTTTCTTCGAGTCAATTTCGATGGGTTTACTGCCACAGCCAACTCGAGCCGGGTTGTTCCACAGCACAACGGACTAACGCTTATGGCTGCTCCGTTCCCGGCCTGACCAGGTTCACGCCGTTCGTTTGCATGGGACCCGGCTGTCAACATCGCTTATGACGGTAGTGACCCAACTCAATCAACCCTCGGAAAAGAATTCAGCCTCGCTGTAGCGGATTGCGAGTACAGGGTACCGCTAGCACCCCGCCTAGCACGGCCAATATCATTAAAGCCGCCAGCTACTCAAAAAGCAACAAAAAAATCTGGATACTCGATACTCGTCGACGAGCTGCGCAAACGTTCAACGTTTGACGGTTACGCGACTCGTTTCGGACGGCTCTGCTTTCATGGCTCCACGCAGACCTTCCATTTTCAAGTAACCCTTCCTCCACACAACTAAGCCCGAGACCGTAAAAACAATAACATATACACCTGCGGCATACCACGTCCTTATCTGGCTCATCACCAGGCCAATCACCGCGTAAACACCAGCCAGCACATAACAAATAGCAACGGTCTTTTTCAGCGGTATCCCTCTATCAATCATCTGGTCATAAATATGGCCGCGATCAGAAACGAATAAGGGCCTACGGTTTAGCAATCTTCTGACCAATGCCACAGCGGTATCCAAAATCGGCAAGCCAAAGACAACGACCGAAGCCATCCACCAGCGAGGGACACCCTCGGCAAATAATAGCATCAGCGCAGCCATCATAAAGCCTAAAAGCATACTGCCGGCATCGCCCATAAATATCTTGGCTGGATAGCGATTGAAGGGCAAAAATCCGCAGACTCCCCCTACCAGCCCCAGACAGATTATAATCCGCACAGGGTCGCCGACTTCGCTGTAGCCCCAGGTCGCCAGATGTATAGACAGAAGCAGCATAGCAATGGTGATAATGGTGGTAACCCCTGCACAAAGGCCGTCCAGCCCATCCAGCAAATTTAACGAATTTGTCGCGCCAAGGACAAAAAATATCACAATAAAAACGCTCAAAATCACTTCAAGATTGTGGGGCATCGGCAGATTTAGCGGGACAGCAATTCGCTGCAAATTCGGCGTGATGCCTACCAGGAGCAAAATAATAGCAGCAAGAATTTGGCCGGCGAATTTATGACGTGGCTTTATGTCGAATATATCATCGGCCAGTCCGACCAAACACGCTATCACCCCCCCTGCCAGTATTCCCAGCAGCCACTTTAACGCTGGACTAAGAAATTCTTCGTATCGCAGGCAGCCTATGCCAACCCATATACCGGCTGTTAAGCCAACGAGCATACCAAGACCGCCGAGATATGCTATTGGCTCTTTGTGCGTCTTGACCAGGTCATCGGGTCTATCCACGATTCCGAATTTTATGGCAATCTTTTTACACAACCACGTAGCTGCCAACGAGCCGACAAAAGATACTACCAATACAGGCCAAAAATGAAAGACCCAGGTAACTGGCCTTTGCGGTCCGATTATATTATCAAACATTTCTCATGTGCCTCGTCGCTCGTGACTCAGGGCACGAGTCACGAATTATAGCCAGACTTCACTATCATAGCGGAGCATAATTAGATTATCTTTGAAGCCATCGAAACGAATGTTTGGCTGTCGTCCGAGCAGTTCCTGTAAGAGCCACTTTGGAAAGTTAGCACCAGCCTTGATTGACAATGGGACGCCACCTCCGAATCGTGGATTTATTTCAATGAATTTTACTTTCTCATCAGGGGTGAGAAACAATTGCAAAGTTATAACACCTGGCCCAGCGCCGAGGGTCTGGACCAATCTTGCTGACTCACTCATAATGCGAGGATGCTTTACCACCTGTGACTTGCTCACCTCGCCGGCTCTGGTCTCGATGCGTTTTCTCGGCACCACGCAGCGAACCTTCATATTAAAGTCGACATATACATCGCAGGTATGTTCAGCACCTTCTATAAACTCTTGACAGATGGCGTTTGGTATCCTTTTGGCAAAAAACAGCAGCTCTTTGCGATTTTTCGCCACTGCATTTCCTCTGCTGGCATAGCCATCCCAAGGCTTTAGAAAGCAAGGAAATCCGGGGCACGATGCCCGCATCAGTGCCGAGCGAACACTCATGGTAACAGGAGTATCAAAGCCGTTCTTAACCAAAAAACGATACGTTTTTCTCTTATCCTGGCAAATATCGACGATCTGCGGCGCCGAAACAAGAGCACAACAGCCCAATGCAGCGAATTTCAACTTGTTCTGGGCTAAGAGCTTCAGGTCCAGGTCAACAGTAGGAATAAGCAGCTTTACCTTTTTGGTCTTAACAATTGAAAGCAGTTGTTTAATATAACCAGCGTGTGTTATCGGCTTGACCAAAAACCCTTCATCACACAATTGGAAGGCGGAACTTAACTCGCTGGTATCTGTGCCAAAGAATGAAGCGTTTATCTTTAGCCCTCTTGCTGCTTGACGAAAACTATTGAGCAGAGAGACTCGTCGGCCAATGCAGGTAAACAAAATATTCAAACACTTCTTCATGGCACAAGATTTCCGAATTTTAATGATAGTAAATGGCCTATCATCGCTCGTCAAGCGTGCAGCACCAAAATAATTTAGGTGCAGCATAAATTATATGTATCAGGATAAATTATTTTGGTGCTGCATTGACATTTTGATTATAGGTATCTAAACTAATCTCGGTACTGGATGTTCATCCTTGTTGCTTAATGTTAGATACTCGATGCTCGTCGAATAACGAGAATCAAGAATGCTCAAAGAAAGTGAAAATCCGCCGATTATCTGGCCCGAAGGCCAATCCATTCGCGATTTTACCGGTCTGTGGTGGGTGGCCCACACCAAGAGCAGAAACGAAAAGGCCCTGGCCCATGATTTGATGGGCAAAAATATCAACTACTTTCTTCCTATGACCTGGAGAATCTGGCGTCGAAGCCATAGAACTTTGCGGTCACTGTTGCCTCTATTTAGCGGGTATTTGTTCTTTTGCGGCGGTGAAAATCAACGGCTGGAATTGCTGCGAACCAATCGTGTAGCGAATGTCATCGAGGTCAAAGACCAACAAAAATTACTGGGCGAATTGTTACAAGTTGAGCAAGCTCTTCGGGCTGGTGCTCCCCTGACACCTTATAAATACATCAAAGCGGGCCAGTGGTGCCGGGTTATTGCGGGACCATTATTTGGTCTGGAGGGCATTGTCATCAAAACGAAAAATGTAACACGTTTGGTCTTACAAATAGATATGCTCGGCCAAGCAGCAAGCGTTGAAATAGACATCGATATGATAGAGATAATCGACGAACAAAGATAAAAAATATTTAGCCCCCCAATTTATTGGGGGGTTCTTTTATTACAACGGGAGCATGTTGAATGAAGATTTGTGTGGTCGGGGTCGGTTATGTCGGACTGGTCA
>JBHIDV010000185.1:0-5825 GCA_046760285.1 Sedimentisphaerales bacterium | reverse complement strand
CAGGCAGGGACGGATAAAATGCCAACCATAATTGCTAAAACCAAATGATATTTTTTGCTCTTCATACTTTTTTCCTTTTTTAGACGGGATTTCCAAGATTATCTTGTTTATCCTGTCCGAATTTCTTGCCACACAACCCCTCCGATAAATCCGGGGCTAAATAACTTATTAGATAGGTTTGCCAATTACTTGCTCAATTTCGGATAGTTTGTCCTCGAGCAACCTTTTAGTCTTGGCCTCGACATTTAGTCGCAGTAGCGGCTCAGTATTGCTCGGCCGACAATTAAACCACCAGTTTTTATATCCGATAGTCACCCCATCCATCTGGTCGATTTGGCCGTCATTGTATCGTTTGGTAAGCTCGTCCATTTTTGCTTGCTTGTCTTCTACTTTGAAGTTTATCTCGCCGCTGGCATGGTATCGCCGCAACGGCTTGATCAGCCCACTTATCGGTACATTCGCCTCACTAAGAATGTTCAAGACATGCACCAATGTGACTAAGGCCGAGTCGGTGCAGTAGTTGTCGCGATAATAGAAATGTCCCGAAAGCTCCCCGCCGAAAATAGCGTGTGAATCGCGCATAGCCTTTTTCATAAAAGCATGACCCACCCGCTCTCTGCGTGGCGTCCCACCATTTTTAATAATCTCTTCAACCACCACTCTGCTGCTGCGCAAATCATAAACAATCGTGGAGTTCGGCTCTTTCTTTAGAAAATACGGCACCAGTAATGCCGTTATCAAGTCACAACTGATAGTGACACCTTTCTCATCAACCATCATCATCCGGTCGGCGTCACCGTCGAAACAAACTCCGAAGTCACACTTGTTTTTCTTTACCGCAGCTTTGACCTGAGCAAGATTCTTTTCCACAAGCGGGTCTGGTGGATGCTTGAATTTGCCCTTATGCTCGAAGTTAAGGTCGATTATTTCTATGGGCAACTCGCCGAAGATAGCCGGCACCATCTTTCCCGCCATGCCGTTTGAAGCATCGACAGCAATTTTTAGCTCTTTTATTTTAGGGCTTAAGAATTTTAGCACATGATTTCTATATTCAGCGGTCAAATCCAACTTCTCAGCCGAGCCGGTGACCTTGCCTTTAGTATGAACTAAAGCAGTTGCCAGATACTTTATATCTTTTAAGCCCGTATCAGCACCGATGGGCTTAGCACCAAAGCCGGATATCTTAAAGCCGTTATACTTAGCCGGGTTATGCGAAGCAGTAACCTGCACGCCGCCACAGGCACTCAGGAAATTTATGGCAAAGTACATCTGCGGCGTGTCAATCATTCCTATATCAATTACATTTATCCCCGCGGCACGGATTCCTTCCGAAAGAGCCTGTGCCAACGGCTCGCTATGAGTTCTCATGTCGCGGCCGACGCATATCGAGCGACTATGGGCCTGACCACGCTCATAGCCGTGAAGCAGAGAGGGCAAAAATCGTGCGGTAGCACAGCCAATCTTCCAGGCGTCTTCCTCGTTCAGCTGCTCCGGATAAACACCTCTGATATCGTAGGCCTTGAATATCTCAGGCTTCATCTTGTAGACTCCTTTAGCGTTCGGTGTATAACGTTACCCTTCCTGCGAAAGCAAGAATCTATCCTTTAATCGCTACTATATACCGCCTCCCTATGGAATGTCAACCATGAAAGTATGCTCGAGCAGGAGGCCCTTAATTGATAATAAACCACTTCTGGGTTCGCAAACATATCTTGACCAACATTAACATAACTGGAACCTCTATGAGCACACCAACGACCGTTGCCAGCGCAGCACCGGACGATAAACCAAACAACATCGTCGCTGTAGCTATCGCAACCTCAAAATGATTTGACGCTCCAATCATGGCAGATGGTGCGGCATCGCGATACTGAAGTTTCAAAATCCTGGCAAGACCATAGGCCAACCAAAAGATGAGATTAGTTTGTATAAACAAAGGGATCGCAATCCACAGGATAGTCAGAGGATTGGAAAGAATAACCTCTCCTTTGAATGAAAATAGCAAAACCAAAGTAATAAGCAACGCGATGATGGTAACCGGCGTAAGAAGGTGCAGGAATTTCTGCTGGAACCATTCCCGGCCCTTGGCAGCGATAATCCATTTTCGAGATAAGTACCCGGCAACTAATGGCAAAGCCACATAGATGAAAATTGACAACAATAACGCCTGCCAGGGAACGGGCAGTCTGCCGACGCCCAGCAGAAATCCGCCCAATGGGCCGTAAAGGAACAGCATGGTAAGAGAATTGATTCCCACCATGACCAACGTATGTCCATCATTGCCTTTAGCCAGGTAGCCCCAGACCAGGACCATTGCGGTACACGGAGCTATACCGAGCAGAATACAGCCCCAAAGGTAGCTGCGCCACAGTGGAACTTCCAGCATTTTGACACCGTCAATCAGAACAACTTTTCCAGCACCGTGCGCTGTCCCTACGTCAAGGTTCAGGCCGAAAGGAATCTTAAGATGGTCAATCGCGTCCGACCCTATCAGGCCATAAAATAATGTGCCCAAGAAAAATACAGCGATTGCATACATAGTAAACGGCTTTACCGCCCAGTTGACAAAAAGGGTCAGTCCCACAGGCTTGATACTTTTGCCGGCTCTGAGCACCTCAGCGAAGTCAATCTTGACCATAATCGGGTACATCATAAAGAACAAACAAATCGCTATTGGGACCGATACAACAGGTGCATCTGCCACATATATTGCCATGCCATCAAAGAACTCGGCAACCTCCGGTGCGGCTTTACCCAAAAATATCCCGACTGCAATGCAAACCAGCACCCATAACGTCAAGTATTTTTCGAAGACACTTAGGCCCTTGGCACTTTTCTTTGTATGTGCTTCTTCTGGCACTGCTTTAACTGCTGTTACTTATTCAACTATGTAACAAGTTCTCTTTACAATAATTGCCAGCTTTTTCCATTCGATTTTTTAGCTAACGGCGGAGGCCTCAGACTACATGGCGCGTAGCAGCTTCACGCTGTCTTTAACCTGCTGTTTCAAGCAGGCGGTTATGCATGAAAAGCATTTGAGAATGCAAGGGTCTTTGAGTTTGTAAATGACCTTGTGGCCCTCTTTGCGATACTCCAGCACACCAGCATTGACCATCACCGAAAGATGCCGGGAGACATTAGACCTTTCAGAGCCGACATATTCAGCAATATCATAAACGCATTGCTGGCCATCTTTTAGAAAATCGATAATCGCAATTCGCAACGGATGAGCTATGGCCCTTGCAATCTCCGCCTGTTTTTCAAATAACAACCACTTTTTCTTATTTAACATCGTGCTACTCCATTTAAATTACTATGTGATTATATAATCATATATTAATGCAAATGTTGATAATAACGAAACATTTTTCTGGAAAATTTTGGAAATATTTGTGCTTTAATCAGTACTTTTTTCTGAACCTGGCGGTGGGGATGTTTAAGAGCTTGCGATACTTTGCGACGGTGCGTCGGGCCAGATTTTTTATGCCGGCCTCGGCTAATTTTTTACGGATTTGGTCGTCACTTAACGGCTTGGACTTGTCTTCTTGGTCGATAATTTGCTGCAGTTTGGCCCTTATCGCTTCCCAGCTGTGAGCTTCGCCGTTATCGTCTTGCATACCACCGCTAAAGAATTTTCGCAGCGGCAATATCCCCCATAAGCACTGCACATATTTGCCGGCCACCGCTCTGGAAACGGTAGCCAGATGCACTCCAACGTCATCGGCCACTTTTGACATGGGCAGCGGCCGAAAATATAGCGGGCCCTTGTCGAAAAAGTCCCTTTGGTATTTCACTACCGATTTGGCGACCTTCAACAGCGTAATTTTTCGCTGCTCTATCGCATCTATAATCCATTGAGCTGAACGGATATTGTTTTGCAGAAACTTTCGAGTTTTTTCACTGACTCTGTTATCTTTTGCCATTCTCATATAATAATTATTTAGTCTTAGGCCTGGCAGACCGGAATCGACCAATCGCACCGAATAGTCACCCGAATTATTTGCCGATTCTACTATTACGTCAGGAGTAATAGGATGATTTTGGTTCGGGCCGATTTGTAGTCCCGGCGAGGTGTCCAGCTTACTCATCCGCTTGATAGCCTGATTAATCCTGTCGATGCTGCAATTCATCTTTTTGGCTATATCCGGCAGACGATTTTCCAGCAGTTCATCCATATGTTCAGCTATCAGCCGATATTCAAAGCTCATATCTTCACTGTTTTGGGCCATCTGAATTAGCAGGCATTCTTTTAGGTTGCGTGCACCGACACCAGCCGGCTCTAATTTTTGCACCAGCTCCAGGGCTTTATTCAAATCATCGAGGGTGAAATCGTTTCTGTCTTTGTTGTGCAACTGTTCTAATCTTACAGTCAGATACCCTCTGTCGTCGATGTAATCTATTATCATACCGCCGGCTTTTTTTACCGGCTCTTCGGCCTCGACCAATCGCCACTGCTCTGACAAATGTTCGTGCAGCGACAAAGGCGGCGCAGCAGTATTTTTTATGGCTTCAAGTTTCCTGTCGCGCTCGTCAGTTTGGATGCGCGGCCGGAACGGCCCAGCCTGCTCTATGTATTCTTTGAAGTTATCCTCGAGACTCTCCAGACGCTGAAAGTCTTCGACCTTATTGTTGTCTGTGTCGACAATCAGGTCTTTTTCACTTATATCTTGCTCTGGAGATTCTTCTTCGATAGGCTCGGCCTCTTCGGGTGAGGGTTCGGCCATTTCCAGAACGGGATTGTTATTGAGCTCCTGTTCTATTCTCTCCTGAAGGGCAAGGATGGGAAGCTGGAGAATCTCCATCGATTGAATCATGTGCGGAGCAAGCTCCATCCGCTGCCTCATCCGCATCTGTCCTGTCATCTCCAACTTCATAAAAGCACCTACCATTCCGTCGCAAATGTCATTGCGAGCGCAGCGAAGCAATCTCTAACATCCGATGCAGTGAGATTGCCACGGCCTGCAGGACAGGCCTCGCGATGACAGATGCCCATGTGACAAAGCACTGCTGGTATCGCGTATTCCAGTTTTTACTTTATTACTTCTTCGTTCGTTTTCTATATCATAAACCTGCCGAGAGATTTCGTCAATACTTGTATGCCGATTTAGAAACTTTAATCTAATTCTTGTCTGCCGATTATCGCGTCTGTAAGCATTTTACCGCTTGCATATTCAATAGTGCTGCCGGTGGGAAGTCCTCTGGCCAGGCGGGTGATTTTCACGCCGGTAGATTTGATTAGCGAGCTTATATAAAGCGAAGTGCCGTCACCAGTTATGTTTGGATTGGTGGCCATTATCACTTCTTTTACATTACCGCTACGTACTCTTTCGGTGAGCTTATCGATGGTCAAATCGTCCGGCTCGACGCCTTCCAGCGGTGCAATGTGGCCTCCGAGGACGTGATAGACCCATTTACAGGCCCCGGTTTTCTCCAGAGCTATAACGTCTTTTGGCTGCTCCACAACACAGATTATCTCTTTATCCCGTTTTGGGTCCGAGCAGATTTCACATATGGGTTTTTCTGAATAATTGTAACAGATTTGGCAGCGTTTAATCTTGGTTTTGATATCTTTTATAGCCTCGGCCAGTTTCATAGCTTCAGCCGGCTGAGTTTTTAGTATATAGAAAGCCAGCCTTTCCGCTGTCTTAGGCCCAATCCCCGGCAGCTTGCCAAATTCTTCGATGAGTTTGTTCAAAGTTTCTGTATAAACGCTGCTCATAGTCTGTTTTATCACTCCCGCATATGAGGCCATCCCCAAGCTGTACCCTTTGGCAGGCTTAGCAGGTCATCAGGGTATCAGAATAACAGGATGCAGGATATCAGAG
>JBHIDV010000184.1:0-5862 GCA_046760285.1 Sedimentisphaerales bacterium | reverse complement strand
AGGAGAATTATTTATGGTTGGCAAAAATAGTTTCGCCCGCCGTCAGTTTCTCAAAAGAACAGCTGGTATTGCCATAGGAGTAATAGGTTTCCCGCACGTTGTGCAGTCGTCGGCCCTGGGCAAGGCTGGCAGCGTTGCACCGAGTAATCGGATAACGATGGGTTTTATCGGCGTAGGTGGGATGGGCACCAATAATATGCGGGGATTTATGGCAAATAAGGACGTTCAGGTTCTGGCCGTCTGCGACGTGGTAACCGAAAGCGACCAGTATGGACACTGGTATAAAAAGGGCTGGAAAGGTCCATGGTTTGGCAGAGAACCCGCCCGTAAGATTGTAGAAGATTACTATGGCGGACAGAGAAGTTCCGGCAGCTTCAAAGGCTGCTCTGCCTATGTGGATTTCCGGGAGCTGCTGGCACGAGAGGACATTGATGCGGTCTGTATTACCACGCCGGACCACTGGCACGCTATACAGGCGATTATGGCGGCTCAGGCCGGCAAAGATATTTATTGCGAAAAACCGCTCAGCTTAACGGTAGCTGAGGGCCGCGCCATGGTCGAGGCTGTCCGACGGTATGGTGTAGTTTTCCAGACCGGCACTCAACAGCGTTCCAACCAACAGAGCCGTTTTATCTGCGAACTGGTGCAAAACAAGCGAATCGGCCAACTAAAAAAAATCACTGTGACCATTGGCCCTAACAACAAAGTAGCTCCAGAAAGAGATTGGCAGCCAATGCCGGTGCCTGATTGGCTTGATTATGATATGTGGCTGGGACCGGCACCGTGGGCGCCGTATCACAAGGACCGCTGCCTTTATACCTTCCGCTTCGGCATCGATTATTCCGGCGGGCAGACTACAAACTTGGGGGCGCATTCGATAGATGTAGCCCAATGGGCCAATGGCACTGACCGAACCGGACCGATAGAAGTCGAAGACCTCGGCGGAGTATTTCCAAAAGATGGGCTATTCACCACGGCCAGCTATGTACACTTCCGGGTACGTTATGCCAATGGTGTGGAGCTGACCTGCCAGACCCAGGAAGACGGTCCTCTTCGCTTCGAAGGAACTGAAGGCTGGATTCAACGCACAGGGAAAAAACTCGAAACTTATCCTGAGTCCCTGAAGACTTCTGTGATAGGTCCAAATGAAATTCGCCTCTATGAAAGTAACGACCACAAGCGGAATTTTCTGGACTGCATCAAGACCCGCAGCCAGACCGCTGCACCGGTGGAGATTGGCCATCGCTCCGTAACTATCTGTCACCTTGGCAATATCGCTATGAAGCTAAAGCGAAAATTGCAATGGGACCCGGATAAGGAACAATTTATCGATAATGAGCAGGCAAATCGGATGTTAAGCAAATCTATGCGCAGTCCCTGGCGCCTGCCATAGAAAGGTGAGGAAAATTATTATGACAGGCAAGATAATATCACGTCGAGCGTTTCTGAAAAGCTCAGCTAATGCCTCTATAGCGGTAGTGGGCTTTCCCTATTTGGTCCCTTGTTCTGCTCTGGGCAGAGCCGGTAACGTCGCGCCGAGCAATCGGATTACTATGGGTTGCATCGGCGTGGGCAGCCAAGGTACCAGCAACATGAAGGGGTTTCTCAGTAAAAAGGAAGTCCAGGTTGTGGCTGTCTGTGACGTTGATAAGAAGTTCCGTCAGAGAGCTAAGAAGATGGTTGACGACAAATATGAGAACCATGATTGCAAGGCTTACCTGGATTTTCGTGATGTAGTCGAACGAAAGGACATCGATGCACTATCATTGGCCCTGCCAGACCATTGGCATTCGATCCCTGTGGTTATGGCAGCAAGGGCGGGCAAGGACATGTATGGTGAGAAGCCCCTTGCGCGGACCATCCATGAGGGTCGCGTTATGGCCGAGACGGTTCATCGTTACGGCCGAATCTGGCAGACCGGCAGTTGGCAGCGTTCGGTCTGGAACTTCCACCGTGCCTGCGAGTTAGTCCGCAACGGACGGATTGGCAAGGTACATAAGGTTGAGGTTGGCCTGCCAACCGGAAAAAGTGCAGCCAACATGTCGGTGCAGCCCGTTCCACAAGGGCTGGATTGGGATTTCTGGCTGGGTCCGGCTCCCTGGCGAGCCTATATGCAATTCGGCCAGGGCGGACCCCACTGGGATTGGCGGTGGATTATGGATTATTCCGGCGGACAGCTCACCGACTGGGCCGGTCACCACATCGACATCGCCCACTGGGGTCTGGGGCTGGATTATAGCGGCCCAGTCGAGGTCGAGGGCAGAGGCATTTATCCTCGAGACGGTGTCTATGATGCTCCCATAGCCTATAAGTTCACCTGCAAGTATGCAAACGGCCTGATGATGATAGTCGCCAACGACCGACAGCAACCGAAGGGGATGGGAACCGTCTGGTACGGCGAAAAAGGATGGATATATGTCAATCGTGGTAACAAGCTCGAGGCTGAGCCGAAGAGCATTCTCGATGAGAAGATTGGGCCCGATGAGATCAAACTGTATCAAAGCCGGGACCACAAGCAGAACTTCTTGGATTGCGTCAAGACTCGCGAACAGACTATTACTCCGATAGAGATTGCCCATCGCTCCATCAGCGTTGGCCTGCTGGGCGAAATCGCGATGCTGACCGAGCGTAAGCTCAGATGGGACCCGGAAAAAGAATGCTTCCTGAATTGTGACGAAGCCAATAGAATGTTATCTCGGCCGATGCGCAGCCCGTGGCACCTGTGAAATTGATTGTTAGCCACGAAAAGGCACAAAAGGAAAAAGATATATTGGCCACAAAGACGCACAAAGGCAAAAAATAAATTATTTTTGTGCTTTTTCGTGGCCATCTCAGGAAAAGGCACAAAAAAGATGGAAAAACGGAAAGGAATAGGAATGAATACAAGGTTAAAATTAGCACTATTTATCGCCTTGTGCTTATCACTATTGACGGGTACTTTGAAGGCGCCCTCTCCAAAGCAGTTGCGCCAGCTCTCCTCGCAAGAGTTACAAAAAATAGCTGATGCGATGCCGTCGAAACCGACCGTAAAGCCTGACAAGCCGAGGAAACTTTTGGTTTTCTGGCGGTGTGAAGGTTTCTATCACAAATGCATCCCTGTAGCAAACAAAGCGCTTCAGATTATGGGCCAAAAGACCGGGGCGTTTGAGCCAGTATTGTCCGATGACTATTCGGTCTTCACACCGGAAAAACTGAAAGCATTTGACGCCATTTGCTTCAACAATACTACCCGCCTGAATTTCAATCCGCAAAAGACGCCACAGCGGTGCAAGGCTCTTATGGATTTTATCAAACAAGGACGGGGCATTGTTGGTATTCACGCAGCTACGGATAATTTTTATGAGTGGCCGCAAGCCATGGAGATGATGGGCGGCAAGTTTACAGGGCATCCCTGGAGGGCTAAGGGCACCTGGAAAATTATGATTGACGAACCTGGCCACCCGCTTATGGCGGCATTCAAGGGCAAAGGATTTAAGATAAACGATGAGATATATCGAACCGACCCACCGCTGTATTCACGCCATAAGCAGCTCGTTCTGATGAGTCTTGATATGAGTGATTCGGCCACCCGAAGTGTCAAAGGCCTCAAGCCGACAGATTTAGATACGGGCATCAGTTGGATCAAAATGTGGGGCAAAGGTCGAGTATTCTACTGCTCGCTGGGACATAATGACCATATCTACTGGAATTCAAACGTCCTACAGCATTACCTTGACGGCATTCAGTTTGCACTCGGTGACTATAAAGTTGATACAAAACCGAGGTTGAAGACCCGGCAATAGATAACCCCCAGTGAAACTGGGGGCTAAATAAAAAAATATTTAGCTCCACGTTTTACGTGGGGTCTTTCTTGAAAGGAAATAGAAATGGCGGAATTACAAGAATTGTTGGAAAAGGTCAAGACGTATGATTGGGGCCAAAGCCGTTTGGCACTGACCGAGGTGAGCGATATTATAAAAGCCGCTTTCGGTTCCCCTGCTAAACTAAGGGAAATTGAAAGAAGCTTGATAGGCGTGCTTGAGTCAGATGCTAAGTATGCGGGTAAGCAGTTTGTCTGCAGGAAGTTAAGCATCATTGGTACTAAACAGTCTGTGCCGGCCCTGGCCGAGATGCTGATTAAGCCGAAGTTCTCTGATATGGCAAGATATGCTCTGGAGCGTATACCTGATGAGTCTGTCGACGAAGCACTGCGAGATGCTCTGCCTAAGACCAGTGGCAAAACTAAGGTTGGCATAATCAACTCGTTGGGCGAGCGCCGGGATAGTAAGGCAGCTACTGCTCTCAGTTCGCTAATTTATGATTCGGATGATATGGTAGCCGGTTCTGCTATCGCGGCCCTCGGCAAGATCGGTGGTCGGCGGGCTACCAAAGCGCTGGCGAGAGCAAAAGGCGAAACCTCCGGCAAATTGCGAATGCTGGTTTTGGATGCGTTTCTTTCCTGTGCTGACCAACTCGCAGCCAAGGGCAGGAGAAAACAGGCTGTGGCTATTTATAAAGAACTAAGTGAAAAAGGTTTGCCCGAACCCATCCGCGCCGCCGCAGCAATAGGTAGGCTTAATGTGATAAAAAAGGGTAGGACCCCGCTTCGCGGGAACCCCAAAAGATAAGAGATGAAGCACGCAAGTCAGAAGACAGAAGACAGAAGACGGAAGACAGAAGGCAGAAGACAGAAGTTCTGTCCTCGGTCGTCTGTCCTCTGTCCTCTGCTATCTGTCCTGTGCGCTGTTTGCTTCGCCCCTGGGGGGCAAGCTGAATCCGAGGAGGCAGACGATTGCTTGGCTTTGGTCATTGACATTCTAAGGAGCGGCGAACAGGCAATGCAGGCTGTGGCCATGTCGATGGTAAGGGAAATGCCATCAGCAGAAGTAACAAAAGCTTTGGTTAAGGAGCTGCCGAATCTTTCGCCCACGGCGCAGATACAACTACTCTCTGCTTTGGCTGACCGCGGCGACCGTACTGCTTTGGGCGCGGTGGTCTCGGCTACAAAGGCTAAAGAGCCGGCTGTTCGGATAGCTGCTTTGAAAGCATTAGGCCAATTAGGTGATGCCTCCAGTGTAACTCTGCTGGCTCAGAGAGCAGCAAATAGCAGGGCTGAGGAGCAAAAAGCCGCCCGCGAGAGCCTGTATCGTCTACATGGTTTGGGAGTTGATAAAGCAATTCTGGCAGAAATCTGTGGTTCCAATCCTCAAGTCAAGGTTGAATTGATTCGCAGTGTGGGGCAGCGTAATATAATAGCAGGCGTAGAAACTTTATTGAAAACCGCGCAAGAGGCGGATAGCAAAGTTCAGCGAGAATCGCTGAAGGTCCTAAAAGTCATTGCTGACGAGAAATATTTACCCGCGATGGTGGAGCTTCTATTAAAAGTAAAAAGTGCATCCGTACGCAACGAGGCGGAGAAGACCATAGCTGCTGTAGCCGGTAAGATTGAAGATAGAAATCGCCGGGCGGAGGCGGTACTGGCAGTGCTGCCAGAGGTTGCCGACGCCCAAAAGCGCTGTTGCCTGCTGAGTGTACTCGGCAAAATTGGAGATGACAGCGCTCTGCCGGCAATTCGCAAAGCTCTAAATAGTGGGACTATGGAGGAACAGGCCTCTGCGATTCGGGCCTTATCAGGTTGGCCTAATCCTAAGCCGTTAAATGAACTGCTCAAAGCAGCGAAGACCTCTCGAAATAAGATACACCGGGTTTTAGCTCTGCGAGGATTTGTACGTCTGCTGGGACTGGAAAGTGACCGTCCTGCTAAAGAGACGATAAAGTTATATCAGCAGGCAATGGACTTGGCATCGAACGTTCGTGAGAAGAGAATGGTGTTATCAGGGCTTTCCTATGTAAAATCACTTGCGGCTTTGGAAATGGCCGCTT
>JBHIDV010000183.1:0-5908 GCA_046760285.1 Sedimentisphaerales bacterium | reverse complement strand
AAAATTGGACAGGATTTACACGATTCATCCTGTTATCCCGTCTAAAATAAAAAAACCGGCACACCCCAAAGCGGGGTTTGCCGGCCTATTCTCCAGCAGGTAATTTCAAGCTACCTCCTGTCAATCTGCCTCATTCTATCAAATCACTTATCCGAGAAAATCTCAAGTTTGTCAAGAAAAATTTCCTGCGATTTACTCTCTTTCTTTGTTATAAAGTAGGACCGGGCTTTCAAGAGTAAAGATAATAACACGTTCTCCAGTTACGGTGCTTATATCTGTATGAAGGCTTTTTACCTTTTTGCCCGTGAGGTCCATTATTATCTGCTCCAGAAGCGGCCGGGCTTTCTCGAGTAGCTCCGTCCTAACTCGCTTGATTAGCGTCCGACCTGTAGTCTCGTCATTAGCCTCGGCAAGCTGCTGCTCTGCAGGAGTTAGAACGCGTTGTAGCCGAATTACTATCATATCGTCAATAATATAGGTTTTTGTCGCCTCGGGGCCTCGTCCCAGATATTCCTTCTCAAACTTAATCAGGGCTTCACTAATGTCAGCCTCAATCTGTCCTTTGGTCTTGGCCATACGTAAACCTTTTTAACCAACTCCAAGGGGTTCCCCAAACGCCATCTTTCGCGTTCGGGGGCCCCAAGCCAAGAAATTGTAACCATCGAGACGCCTGGCGTCAAGCCCACACCGCCTGTTTCTAACAGGCTGTTTGTAATAATGTCAATGCGATGTTAGAATAACTGCTGGTAACGAGAGACCAAGTTTAGCCGTCGCCAGCACGGCGACGGAAAAATATGGACAAAAGGAATGGCTTTGCCAAAACAAGTAACTATTCAGAGCCATAGCATAACTGTTGTACCTCGGTACGCTGAAACCGACAAGGGCGGCGTGGTTCACCACAGTGTTTATCCGGTGTGGTTTGAAATGGGCCGAACAGAGCTTCTGCGGGCCAATGGGCTGGCGTACAAAGACCTGGAGAAAACCGGCGTATTCTTTGTGGTGGCTGAGTTGCATATAAAATATCGCCGGCCTGCCAAGTACGATGAGAAACTGCAATTGGAAACGCGATGCTGCACAGTTACCGCCAGCACGATCGAGCACACTTATAAACTCAATCGCTGCTGTGACGGAGTAGTCTTAGCTGAAGGCTCGAGCATCCTCGCCTGCGTCGACACCGAAGGAAAGATTCGGCGAATCCCCAAATTTCTGTATCCTGAGAGCCATTAGAAGTAACCAAAGGAAAGGAAATCTTATGAATAGTAATCGGCGTGATTTCTTGAAGATGGTCGCTGCTGGAGCAGCTGCAGCAGCAATGCCTGCATATGCACAACAACAGCCAAAGCAAAAAGGAAAAACAAGCAAATTTGTGGCCCAAATGGTGCTGCCCCGCTGGCGGGGATTCAACCTGCTGGGGATGTTCACCATGCGAAGCAAAGGCCACTTCCCGGAGGATGACTTCCGCTGGATACGCGATTTCGGCTTTGACTTTGTGCGTCTTCCACTCTGCTACCGCCTATGGATTGAGGACGGAGACGACTACAACATCAAAGAACCTATGTTAGAAAAGCTCGACCGAGCCGTCGAGCTTGGCGATAAATACGGCCTGCATGTCAGCTTAAACTTTCACCGTGGTCCAGGATACTCGGTGAACAGAGAATTCAAAGAGCCATTCAATCTCTGGAAGGACCAGGCGGCACTCGATGCGTTCTGCTTTCACTGGCGGATGCTGGCGAAACGCTATCGTGGTATTTCAAAGGAAAAACTCAGTTTCAACCTGATAAATGAGCCGCCCTCTATCGGCCAACGAATGAGCCGGGCCGACCATGAGCGGGTAGTTCGTGCCGCGGTAGCTGCTATCCGCCGGGTAAGTGCCGACCGTATTATTATCGCTGACGGCTTAAGATGGGCCCGCGAACCTATGCCAGAATTAGCTGACCTTGGAATCGCCCAGAGCACGCGGGCGTACGAACCAATGTTTATAAGCCACTACCAGGCCTCGTGGGTTCGTGGCGACAGATTTCCACAGCCGACCTGGCCCGGCCACGGCTGGGACCGCAAACGGCTTGAAGAGCACTACCAGAGGTGGGCCGACCTTGCCAAAAAGGGCGTGGGCGTGCACTGCGGAGAAGGCGGAGCGTATAACAAGACCCCGCACAAGATAGTCCTGGCCTGGCTGCGTGATGTTCTGGAAATTCTTACCGGCCACGGCATCGGCCTGGCATTGTGGAACTTCCGCGGCTCATTCGGCATCCTCGATTCAGGCCGTCAGGATGTGCAGTACGAAGACTTTCACGGCCATAAGCTCGACCGAAAACTACTTGAACTGCTGAAGGAATTTTAGAGACCCTGCAATAAATTGCAGTACGTGTTTATCCTGATATGGCATATAAGGCCATCCCCAAGCTTGGACTTCGCCCCCGCTTCCGCGGGGACAAGCTTGCCCCTGCGAAAGCAGGGGCGGCAGTCCGGCGCTTGAGGCTGCCACACATTCTTTGTCGATTTTATAGGGTGGCAGCCTCAAAGCCGAAGGCTTTGGGGATGGTACATGTTTATTGAAAAACTCGTGTTAAAGACCCAAAAAATCTACCCACAAACGCGACACGCACCCGCGAGTTATCTAATTTCTAATAGGCTTGACACGCCCAACTGCGGCTAATATACTACGTGTCTTTGGTTTTCCCTATGGGACTTTTTTAAAAGGAGTTCTTTACAATGGCAACAAAACAAGTGTATTTTTTCGGCGATGGCAAAGCTGAAGGCAATGCAAAAATGAAAGAGCTTCTGGGCGGTAAGGGTGCGAACCTCGCTGAGATGTCACAACTGGGCATTACCGTTCCTGCTGGCTTTACCATTACTACCGAAGTTTGTACGTATTTTATGAAAACCGGCGGAAAGTATCCAGAAGGGCTTAAGCAGCAAGTCGAAACTGCCTTGAAAAAGGTCGAGAAAATAATGGGCAGCCGGTTCGGTGATGCGAAAAATCCTCTGCTTTTTTCTGTGCGCTCCGGAGCTCGTGTTTCGATGCCGGGTATGATGGAGACCGTTCTTAACATCGGATTAACTTCCTCCACGCTCGGCGGACTCATTGCCAAGGCTGGTAACGAACGGTTTGTTTACGATGCATATAGGCGTCTAATAATGATGTATTCCGATGTGGTTATGGAAAAGGCAGCGGGAATCGAGCCTAAAGAAGGTATGGGTATTCGAGCCCAACTCGAACACGAAATGCAAAAAATGAAGGACGCCAAAGGTGTTAGATTCGACCTCGACCTCGATGCCGATGACTTGAAAAAACTCGTACAAATCTTCAAGAAAAAAGTAAAGCAAGTTCTTAAGAAAGATTTTCCGGATAACCCTGACGAGCAACTCTGGGGTGCTATCTCGGCTGTCTTTAGTTCCTGGAACGGAAAGAGAGCTATATCATACCGCCGAATTGAAAACATCCCTGACGACTGGGGAACTGCGGTAAACGTCCAGGCGATGGTTTTTGGCAACCTGGGCCAAAATAGCGCCACTGGTGTCGCATTTACCCGCGACCCTGCTACCGGCGAAAATAGATTCTACGGCGAATTTCTGATGAATGCTCAGGGAGAGGATGTCGTAGCAGGTATCCGCACTCCACAGGCAATCAACGAGGTCTCCAAATCCGACGCCTCCAAGCATCTTCCCTCTCTGCAGCAGCTTATGCCCAGGTGCTACAACCAGTTGGCTAAAATACGGACAAAGTTGGAAAAACACTACCGCGATATGCAGGACATCGAATTCACTATTCAAGATGGCAGATTGTTCATGCTCCAGACTCGGGTGGGCAAACGCAACGGGGCGGCTGCAGTGAGAATGGCTGTCGAGATGTGCAAGGAAGGCTTAATCTCCAAAGAAGAGGCGATATTGAGGGTCAAGCCTGAACAACTGGATGAACTTCTGCATCCCATGTTAGACCCCAAGGATGAAGCGAAGGCTGAAAAGCTGGCGGCAGGCCTACCGGCAGGTCCCGGCGGCGCAATGGGCCAGATCGTCTTTACCGCTGATGACGCCCAGGCCTGGGCCAGCCAGGGTAAGAAGGTCATTCTTGTTCGTACCGAGACCAGCCCGGAAGACGTACATGGCATGCGGGCTGCCCAGGCGATTTTGACAGCTATGGGCGGCATGACCAGTCACGCGGCCCTGGTTGCCAGAGGCTGGGGCAAGTGCTGTATCGTCGGCTGTGGAGCCTTGAACATAAATGCCGCCAAGAAGGTTATGTCGGTCAATGGAAAGAAGCTGCGCCAGGGGGACTGGATTTCTCTAAACGGCACGAAAGGCGTAGTTTACAGAGACAAAATCGGTCTTTTGCCTGCCGAGCCGGAAAAGAATCTGTACTACAAAAAACTGATGTCATGGGCCGACAAGGTCCGCAAGCTCGGTATCAGAACCAATGCGGATACGCCGGATGACGCCCAAATGGCCAGGAATTTCGGGGCTGAGGGTATCGGCCTTTGCCGCACCGAACACATGTTCTTTGGCCCGGACCGCATCACCGCTATGCGGCAGATGATCTTAGCAGACGACGAAGCCGGCCGGGAAAAAGCCTTGAAGAAACTACTTCCTCTACAGAGAAAAGACTTCATCGGCATTTTCAAAGTCATGAACGGATTGCCCGTTACCATTCGCACACTGGATCCTCCGCTGCACGAGTTCCTGCCTAACGACCAAGCCAGCCAGAGGGAGATGGCCAAGCAGATGGGCATCTCCGTAGAGGCGATCAAGGCAAAAGTACGGTCGCTGCATGAAGCTAATCCTATGTTAGGCCATCGAGGATGTCGCCTGGGTATCACCTATCCGGAGATTACCGCTATGCAGGTGCAGGCGATTATAGAAGCAGCCTGTCACGTCGCCAAAAGAGGCGTGAAGGTCTATCCGGAAATCATGATTCCATTAGTAGGGACAAAAGCCGAGCTGGAAAACCAGCGTAAAGTGGCGGTCGAAACCGCTAAGAAGGTTATGCAAAAGGCTGGTGTCCGTATTAAGTACCTCGTAGGGACAATGATTGAAATCCCCAGAGCAGCCCTTATGGCTGACCAGATAGCCCAGGTCGCGGAGTTCTTCTCCTTCGGGACAAACGATCTGACGCAAATGACCTTTGGATACAGCCGGGACGACGCGGTCAAATTTTTGCCGGATTATTTATCGAAGAAGATTCTTTCTGCGGAGCCGTTCCAGACACTTGACCAGGAAGGCGTGGGCCAATTAGTCGACATTGGCATTCAGCGTGGCAGGACAAGTCGGCCCGACTTGAAGGTGGGAATCTGTGGCGAGCACGGCGGCGACCCTAAATCTATCGAATTCTGTCACCGTGTCGGCATGAACTACGTCTCCTGTTCGCCGTTTAGGGTGCCGATTGCCAGATTAGCTGCTGCTCATGCTGCTGTCGAAAACAAAGGATAAGCGTGACGATTTTAATGTGAACCTACAAATCAAAATATTTAGCCCCGTAGTTCACTGCGGCGTTTTCTTTTTGTCTTTCCCGTCATTTTTGTCCTGAGCAATGTCGAAGGATATGACAAGTTTTTCATCTTGTCATCCCTGTGCAATCAGGGACAATTATCAGTCAATATGTCCTCGTGAACTTTCGCACTTTTGCTAAGCATTTAAGCCGCTGCAGCTAATGCTTCGAATGAATCTCCCTGCAGCGAGTCCAGGGTATCTAACTTCGATAAGGAGTATAGATGTTCTTCACCCTGTGGCAAGTCACAGGGAATTCTCAAGTTAAATAGGAGCGCTGACTATATTGTAAGAAGGATGCCCTCAAAGCAAAAAAGCATGGTTCAAACAGCACAGATTCTGGGTAACATTGATTTGTAACTCCATAGTGTATGGCAGCCTCAAATCCGTATTTTTTACTGCATGCAGTAAAAAATTCGGGATGGTT
>JBHIDV010000182.1:0-5920 GCA_046760285.1 Sedimentisphaerales bacterium | reverse complement strand
CGGTGAAGGAACGCCGTCAGCTTGATGTGGCTGAGGCCAGAGAGCTGGAGCAAGCCATGGATAAGGCTTGGGCGAAACTGCCGGCAGACTACCAGTGGCTCAAAGACTGGGAATATGTATAGCGGCAGGCGAGACACAATCACAATAACACCCAAATAGTGCATGGATGTGGAAGATGAAGGTGACTAAAGCATCGGGACAGATTCTGGTCGGGTTTGTGGTTAGCAGTTTCCTGCTGGTCTTAACGGTGAATTGCACTTTTGAACAACAGGCCCAAGAGGACTACTACAAAGAATCGAGCGAGTCATTCATGGCTAATCCTTTCTGCTTGGTGTGTCATGCTGACTTTGAGGGCGAACAGCTCGCTCTTAACCATAAATTAGCAGGTATTGGTTGTGAGAGGTGCCACGGCGAATCGGAACGCCACCGTTCTGATGAAGCTAACGTAACACCGCCTGAAATTATGTATCCCCAAGCGAAGATCAACCCCACTTGCATGATGTGTCACCCCAGACACGATATCCAGCATGTTAAAGACCACGAGCCTCTCCTTGCGGGAGCCAAGACCATCTTTGATGAGGAACCCGAAGCTACTGCTGCTGGCGAAAAGAAATACTGCACCGACTGCCATGGCACCAAGCATCGTATGAAGGTCCGCACCGTGCGATGGAACAAGGCGACAGGCGAACTAATTGAAGCTGAATAGACTAAGTCAATTTAATTGGGAGGTACGTAGCGATGGATAGTTACTTATCGCCAAGAGGATTTGTTAGTGTCCTGGTAGCTGCTGCAATTATTGTCTGTTTAACCCTGACCTCGACTCGGGCTGCTAAAGCCAAAAAACCGAGACCTCACGTGGTATTCGTCACCGGCGACGATGAGTATCGTTCTGAGGTCTCTATGCCGTTTATCGCGCAACTGCTCGGACGGCAAAGAGCAGTCAAATTCAATTGTACCGTCCTCTATGCCGTCGACCCCAAGACGGGCGAGCGCAATCCAAAGTATCAGCAAAACATTGAGGGTCTGCAGGCCCTGAAGACCGCGGACCTGGCGGTGTTCTTTATGCGGTTCCGAGCGCTACCCGATGAACAACTAAAGCTGATACTTGATTATGTCAATTCTGGCAAGCCTATCGTGGGTCTGCGCACCAGTACGCACGCTTTTCGTTATCGGCGTGGGCACAAAAACGCAAAGTACAACGATGGCTTCGGTCGCGAGGTGTTCGGTCAGAAGTGGATTACTCACCATGGCCATAACTCCAGTACGGACGTGTGGCCCGTCCCGGAAATGGCTGACCACCCCATCCTGCGAGGGATTTATGCGACAAAAGAAACCCCTATTCATTGCAGCTCGTGGCTATATCATGTGACACCGCTGCCCAGCGACTGCAAGCCGTTGTTGCTGGGCAAGAGCATCAATTCGAATAAGGTTGACCAGCAGGATAAATTCCCGCTGATTCAGCCTGTAGCGTGGACCCGGACCTATAAGGGTGCTCGTGTATTCTTTACCACACTGGGTCATCCGAAGGACTTCGAGGATGACTCAGTACGGCGGTTGCTTGTCAACGGAATCTATTGGGCACTGAGTCTGGAGGTGCCCCCAGGCGGCGCCAATGTGGAAGCCCGTACCGGCTTGTGGGGCTGGCAGGCCCCGGATACACATTGAGTTCGTTTGCCTGATGAAAGACAGAAGTCAGAAGACAGATGTCAGAAGTTCTGTCGTCTGTCGTCCGTCTTCTGTTTTCATACAGTAGCTCCAGTAGTGTCCTTGTATTTTTCGCGTAGTCGCTTCAGTTCAGCCTTTAGCTCTTTGACTACGTCAGTATATGCTGGGTCGTCGAAGACATTATTCAATTCCTTTGGGTCTTTCTCAAGGTCGTACAACTCCCACTCATCGATGTCGTGGTAGAAACGTATCAGCTTGTAACGTTGAGTTCTCACGCCGTAGTGACGTTTTACGCTATGCACAGCAGGATACTCGTAGTAATGGTAGTACATTGACCTGCGCCAATCTTTAGGTGTCTTGCCTTGCAGTAACGGCCGAAGAGAACGGCCCTGCATATCAGCGGGTTTAGACACGCCGGCAAAGTCCAGAAACGTCGGTGCGAAGTCCAGGTTTAGCACGATGTCATTGTTGGCCGAGCCGGGCTTGATTTCCTTCGGGTAGCGTATAAGTAACGGCATCCGCAGCGACTGTTCATACATAAAGCGCTTATCAAACCAGCCGTGCTCGCCTAAATAAAAGCCCTGGTCGGAGGTGTAAACCACCACGGTGTTCTCAGCCAGTCCCGACTCATCAAGATAATCTAACACCCGGCCAACATTGTCATCAACGGCGGCCACGCACCGCAGATAGTCTTTTATATATCTCTGATATTTCCAGCGGACCAGGTCTTTACCTTTGAGATTCGCTTTACGGAAAGCTTCATTTTTAGGTTCGTATGCCGCATCCCAGAGTTTTTTTTGCTCGGGCGTGAGGTTCTTTGGGGCCACAAGTTTTAGGTCTCTATCGTTCATCGTTTTTTCGATGGTCATGTCTTGCTCTTTAGCTGCTCGTCCACGGTTGGAATAGTCGTCGAACAGAGTATCCGGCTCCGGGATGGTGACGTCATCATACATGGTAAGGTATTTGGGGCCCGGCTCCCACTGTCGGTGTGGGGCTTTATGATGATACATCAGACAGAATGGCTTATCAGCCTTGCGCTCTTTGAGCCATTTGAGGCAATGGTCTGTGATAATATCCGTAGTGTAGCCGATATATTTTTTTCGCTGTCCCATCTCAATCATACGCGGGTTATAGTACGTTCCCTGGCCGGGCAGGACGTTCCAGTAGTCAAAGCCGGTCGGGTTGGTCTTGAGGTGCCATTTGCCGATCATGGCGGTTTCATAACCGGCTTTTTGTAGCAGCTTTGGAAACGTCTGCTGAGTTCCATCGAACTTCAACCTGTTGTCGGTGACACCGTTGAGATGGCTGTATTTGCCGGTCAGAATCACCGCTCTGCTGGGCGCGCAGATAGAGTTGGTGCAGAAGCAGTTATTAAAGCGCATACCCTCTTTGGCAATCCGGTCGAGATTTGGTGTCTTGTTGATCTTGCTGGCGTAGCAGCTCAAGGCGTGCGAGGCGTGGTCATCTGTCATAATAAATATGATGTTTGGCCGTTTTCGCCCTGCCGCTAAGATTTGGCTGATACTGGCACAACTTGGCAGCAGCGATAGAGTTGTTCCTGAGGCTGCTATATAGCCAACGTTTTTCAGAAATTCCCTTCTCGTTTGCGTTTTCATTTTGGCTCCTTTCCTGTTATCTTTATCAAAGATTAATTATTTGTGGTAATAATTTCTCTTCGGTCTTTTTGTAGTTTCTTGAATTACCTTTTATACCACCAAGCATCGGTGTTCGGGACATTCGCCGGCACATCCAGCCGACGCTCCCAATCTTTGAGTAGTTTCTGGTGTTCTTTCACTGTAGAAGCATACTGCAGGCTTATTGCAAGATTCTTGGTTTCGCCTGGGTCATTTCTCATATCGAAAAGCTGGTCGACCGAATCGCCTTTATAAGTGACATATTTGTAGCGTTCTGTTCGAACCATCCTGCCGGTATTGCTGCTCACCTCCGAAACGATAAAATCACGACTAAGCCCACCATTTCCTTCCAGCAGCGCCCGCAGACTCACCCCTCGCATATTCGCCGGCGCCTTTATGCCCGCATAGTCACACAGTGTCGGTGTTATATCCAGCCCTGAAACCAAATGGGCTATGTTGGTTCTGTTGTCCATGATGTGTCCTGGCCATGAAAATAGCAACGGCACCCTCGCGGACTCGTCGTAAAAACTATTCTTGCGCACCATTTGATGATGGGCCAGGCCCTCGCCGTGATCCGAAGTAAGCAGAACCAGCGTATTATTTGCATAGTCGTAATCCTCAAGTGCCTGCAGAACTCTTCCGATTTCCGCATCGACTTGCTCAATGTGGCGATAGTAGCTCCACCTGTAATATCGCCAATGCTCTTTGTTCCACTTGTCCTTGCCTCTGAATGGCTCATTACCTGCTCGTCTTTGCCTGATTGTCTTCGGCTCATTCTCATCGAACTCGAAGTTACCCGGCAGTTCCGGCAGCTCACCGGCCAGCTCCGGATACCGAAGCTGCTCCGGATTTTCCATATTCAGCCGCAGCCACTCGCATATATCGTGCGGCTGCAAGAATGAGGCCACCATCAAAAATGGTTTCGACCGCGAGCGATTTCGCAAAAAGGCCGCACACGCCTGTGACACAATAGTGTCACACAGGTAGCCGAAGCCGCCGATACCCGTGTTTATTACCGTAAAGCCTGGTATATTACTCGTATAAGTCCGTGGAAGATGCCACTTGCCCGCATAGACCGTCTCGCAGCTCGTTTCTTGCAAAAACCACTGTCCGAGATTGGGGATATCTGAACGGATGGAGCGGCCATTTACGTGAACTGCAGCCTCGCTGCTGGTTCGGCCAGTGAAAATAGAGCTTCGCGCGGGGCTGCATAATGGATTGCTGGAGTATGATTGAGCAAAACTGACACCGCTGGTCTTGAGTTGGTCAAGAGCCGGTGTTAGCACATGCCGGCAACCGCCGGCAGCGATTGTATCAATATGCTGCTGATCCGTGATAATAATTAAAATATTTTTAGGCTTGGGTCGGTGCTTTTGGCGAGCGGCAGAGGCGTTGTTAGTCAAAACACTGCCGGACAGAATCACGACGGCATTACTGCTTAGCTTTAGAAAATTTCGACGGCTTATCAGGTCGCCAGAACATTTTGTGTCAGACTTTTTTCCCATTGGTCCAGTTTCCTTTATACTTTCCTTCTCTGGTAGGATTTTCGCATTTCTTCGATTGTTCGTCTTATAACTTTCTCAGCCTTGTTGTCGAGGATATAGGCTTTGTTCATCGAAATTGCCATAAGCAGCCTATGGCTATCATCAAGCCAATACTCAGTCGGCAGGATTCCACTGCCTAACTGAACAAAACAGTGCAGTGAATCCAGGCCGGGAATGTCGGTTGGATAGACCCCGCGGTAAAACAATCGATGGCCTATTTTCGATACTGTCAGACCTTCGAGCAGGTCAAAGCTCAATCCGCCACCGGCAGACTTGTCAAATGCAAGACGCTGCAGGGCTTCAAACAGGCACCAATCACTTGTAGTTCTGTCCATCATTTTAGTAGCCCGGCCAGTCTCTTTCTTGTCCAATTGTGGTATAGGCTTATTGTCCGGGCCGATAAAGTGACTCGAGATGTTCCACCGAGTGGGTGACGCCAGTTGATTGTTCCGACACTTGATTGTGGCTTTGATAATATTCACTAAACCATCTGTCTGTACGACCTCGTGGTGGACTCTCAACGTAAATGATTTCTCGGCGTCAGCGGAACGGCTGATTTGCAGCAATCCCACGTTGTGGTTGCCGCTTTCACGATAACCGTGGCAGGTCCAAATTCTGTAGGTGTTCTGCCAATTTCCTTCCGGGTTGAAATCTTCAGATGTAAGCGCAAACTTATCGACAGCCCCTAATTCCTTTAGCAGGCCCGGCGTTAATGGGAAACCAACTATTGTTCTTTTCTTAGCCATCTCGGTAAAAGCTCCAATTTAACCTCGATTTAAGTTGCTGCAGAGTAAGCTCTTACTGCGCTACTCATTATAATATAGAACACTTCACCAAAGTTCATGAGTAAATTGATATTGTTAGTAACGTACCGCAATATTGTATAATACTGCCGAGATGTCTCAATTAAAAAAACAGCTTGGCTTGCTGGACGTATTTGCGGTGGCAACCGGTGCGATGATTAGCTCAGGTTTATTTGTTTTGCCCGCCATCGCTTTTGCCAAAGCGGGACCCGCTGTAATTCTATCCTATCTTCTTGCATCATTTCTGGTGCTTCCCAGTGTGCTTAGTAAGGCC
>JBHIDV010000181.1:0-5976 GCA_046760285.1 Sedimentisphaerales bacterium | reverse complement strand
GCTTAGGCGAATCCACAAAGTACGCAAAAACAATAAAAAATTTGGTAAAAATTCTTAATTTTCGGTAATCGGCCAGTTATGGGTGGGCCAGTATAGATTATGACGAGTCGAGTCTAAAAAGAAATTTACATACATCTCCGCTGGACTCTCCAGAAAGTTTGTCAAGGCAGACTTCAAAGCAGCAGTCACATCAGATCTTCTCTTCTTAAGTGTGCAAAATCGTCATAAGAATCTTACGAATCCCGGCTCCTGCATCAGATTGAGAACCAAAACTTATCTTCCTGGCAATAACCACAGGAGAATCTTTTTCCAAATCTCTGACATCCCGTAGAAGATGCGCATAACAACGCTGAATTGAGCAAGGTATCTTGCTGTAGCCGTTATAGCGGTCTACAACCAGAACACCGGCTAAATCTTTCTGACCAAAAACTTCTCTCGCTACACTGGCAGAGTGGCTCTGGCGAAACCGAAAGATACTAATATCAAGTGTGCAAAACAGTCACGAATAACCATTTTGACCATCTGTCCTCCAGCCTGTCTCGTCAGCGTGCTTGAGCGGTGCTTGACGATAGGTCTGTATCAAGCGGTACTAATGGTTTGTACACGGTCAGCGTCTTGCTCACGAATGCTTGTCGGCCATGACTTTTATGTCCTGGCTTACCACCGCCACGATGGCGATGGCGTTGTTTGGAGCTGTTCGGCATAACTTTGAGCGTTGAGGATGGAGTAGAGGAACCGGAAAAGCCTTCTTTCGCGGTTCGTTCCTGGTAACGCAGTTTTGCTTTCAGCGAATCGATTTGTTCTTCAAGCTGGTTAATCCTTTGCTGTTTTTTGAGGCATTCTTTGCAATAGGTCATTGTGGCCTACACTGGTTTGGTTATTCACTTTTATTTTTGTTCGGTTAGTTATTATCGGATGCTTTACAGGTTATACTTGAATTTCAGTCGTGCCATCTGCTTCAAATTAGGCTTGGGATTGCTGAAACAGGGATTTGAGCTTTTGCAATTTAATCAGCTATGCAGGTTTAATCCATCCATAACTGACTGGTTACAACTTTTTGTAAAATTAGCTTGACATAACGGTCTTGGCTGAGGATACTACATTCTTTAGCCGTCAGCAAGGATGGGTTAAGGTGCTGGCGCGAATCACGTTAGGAAAAGATCAAAAAACTGAGCTGTTGCTCGACTCTGAAAATAAATTATTAATAGAAGGAAAAGCGTATGAATACGTTCAGTAATGCACGCCGTGATTTCCTTAAGCGGTCGGTGTATTTGGGCACCACAGCAGTTATTACCGGCCCGCTGGACAAAGCTTTCTCTTTGACTTCTGCCAGACTCGGTTCGAAGATGAAATTTGGGCTGGTTACCTACCAGTGGGCAAAGGACTGGCCATTGGCGACGCTGATTGCCAACTGCGAAAAGACCAAGGTGCTCGGCGTCGAGCTTAGGACTCAACACGCCCACGGTGTAGAATCGAGCCTCAATAAACGACAACGCAGGGAGGTTAAGAAGCGCTTTGACGACAGCCCGGTCACTCTGGTGGGCTTGGGTACAAACTTTGCCTTCCACCATGTTGACCAGGCGAAGCTTAAAAAAGATATCGAAGGGGCCAAAGAGTACATTAAACTGTCCTGTGACGTGGGCGGCACAGGTGTAAAAGTTAAGCCCAATGATTTACCCAAGGCTGTGCCGCATGAAAAGACGATAGAGCAAATCGGTAAATCACTTAATGAATTGGGACGGTTCGGTGCCGACTATGGCCAACAGATTCGCTTGGAGGTTCACGGCTCATGTTCGCCGCTGCCCATTATCAAGCAGATCATGGACGTAGCTGACCATCCCAATGTCGGAGTGTGCTGGAACTGCAATTCGCAGGACCTGGAGGGTGAAGGACTACAGTATAACTTCAACCTGGTCAAAGACCGCTTCGGCGATACCGTTCATGTCCGTGAACTCAACATCGGCAGCTACCCCTATCAGGAACTGATGAATCTGTTGGTGGATATGGATTATGCCGGCTGGATACTTCTCGAAGCCCGGACCAATCCCGAGGACCGCGTCAAGGCGCTGGCTGAGCAAAGGCGGCTCTGGCAGTACATGGTTGCTAAGGCGCAGCGCCATATAGTGTCATCTCCACGAAAAGATAGACAAATCGGAGTCAAGATTACCGATCTCGGAGAGAAGTTGAAGGTCCAGATCGATGGAGAGCTTTTCACGGAGTACAATTTCAAGGATGGACCGTTTCCATACTTTTATCCGGTAATTGGGCCGACCGGCGTCAACATCACACGCCACTGGCCCATCAAAGAGGGTCTGGATGAGGGCAACGACAAACTCGACCATCCTCATCATCGCTCTTTGTGGTACACGCATGGAGAGGTGAATGGGCACGATTTCTGGAGCGGCAAAAACGATAAGATTGTGCATGACAAATTTCTTCAGGTCATTTCCGGTTCAAAGGTAGGTGTCATCAAGTCACAAAACAAATGGGTGTCGGCGGACGGGCAAATTGTCTGCACCGATACCCGGACACATAGATTTTACAATCGGCCGGAAGGTCAAATAATGGACTTCGAGGTTACTATTCATGCTTCGCACGGCGATGTAACTTTGGGCGACACTAAGGAAGGCTCGATGGCGATCCGGTTAGCACCAACACTGCGAGTTGAAGGCAACGTCGGCAAGGGCCATATTATCAATAGCGAAGGTCACCAGGATAAACAAGCCTGGGGTAAGCGTGCAGCCTGGTGCGATTACTACGGCCCTTTGAACGGTCAGACAGTAGGCGTGGCCATCTTTGACCATCCGGACAATCCCAGACATCCTACCTGGTGGCACGTTCGCACTTACGGATTGTTCGCGGCGAACCCCTTCGGGGTGCATAACTTTGAGGAAAAGCCCAAAGGTACCGGAGACTTGACTATTAAGGCTGGTGATAGCGTGACTTTCCGGTATCGATTCTATTTTCATAAAGGCGATTACAAGCAAGCTAAAGTGGCAGAATTTTACCATGAATATGCCGCACTAAAACATTTATAACAAATAGTCTATCCAATTATCTTTGGCCAAATCGTTGTAGTAGTTAAAGGAAAGGAACAATTATGAGTAAGTTAAATCGGCGAGATTTTATCAAAAGTTCAATGGCTGCTGGTGCAGCAACGGTGTTAGCTGCTCCCTATTCTCGTGTGCGGGGCGCGAATAACGACATCCGCCTGGCTGTAGTAGGCACCGGCGGGCAGGGTAGTAATCACATCAAATACTTCGATAAACTGCCCGGCGTTCGTGTTGTGGCTATTTGTGATGTGGATAAAGACCACATGGAACGCAACGTGGTGAATTATTTCAAAAAACAGAACAGAAAAGTCGACACCTATGTTGATGTTCGCGAATTGCTCGACAATAAAAACATCGACGCCATTACATCCGCCACACCAAACTTTTGGCATTCTTTGCTGACCATCTGGGCCTGCCAGGCAGGCAAGGACGTCTACATCGAAAAGCCGGTTTCGCACAATATCTGGGAAGGCCGGAAGATGGTCGAGGCAGCCCGCAAATACAACCGAATCGTGCAGACCGGCACCCAGAAACGCTCCGACCAGGGACTGATGGAAGCGTTCAAGTACATCCACCAGGGTAACCTTGGCGCGATAAAATGGGCCCGTGGTTTCTGTTACAAGAAGCGCTACAAGGGAACCAATGGGATTGTCGAAGGAACGAACGGACCGAATCCGGTTCCGCCGAGCGTGGATTATAATCTCTGGTGCGGACCAGCCAACATGGAACCGCTGCGACGAAAGCAGTTGCACTATAAATGGCACTGGGTCTGGAACACGGGTAATGGTGACCTGGGCAACCAGGGCATTCACGAGATGGACCTGGCCCGCTGGGCTTTGGGCCAGCCGAAGCTGGCTCCGCGAGTGCTCAGTATCGGCGGTAGATTTGGTGTCGCAGACGCCGGCGAGACGGCCAATACGCAGATTGTGTTTCTCGATTACAAGCCAGCCCCGTTGATCTTCGAGGTTCGCGGTCTGCCCCGCAAAAAAGGTGACACAGCGATGGACTACTACCGCAGGGTCACGCAGATCGGTATCGTCGTGCAGTGTGAGAACGGCTACTTTGCCGGCGGTGGCGGTGGCGGCTGGGTGTATGACAATAATGGCAACAGGTTCAAGCAGTTCAAGGGCCAGGCCGGCGCCGGACACCATCAGAACTTCATCGACGCTGTGCGTAGTCGCAGGGTCAGCGACCTCAACGCCGACATTGAGCAAGGCCATATCTCTAGCGCCCTATGTCATATGGGCAATACCTCGTACCGTCTGGGTCAAACAATGTCGGTGGGCAAGATCAAAGAGCAGCTCGCTCGCAATGCAGAGGTGATGGACTCGTTTGAGCGCATGGTGCTGCATTTGGTTGCCAACGAGGTTGACCTGAAAGCTGAACCGGTTACGATAGGCCCCATGCTCAGCATGGACCCGGACAAAGAAGAATTCGTGGGCGAACTCAGTGCGGAGGCCAACATGTATCTGAGGCGTAACTACCGTGAGCCGTTTGTGATTCGTGACGAGGTCTGATGAGATTCGCTTTGTGCAATGAAATGTTCGAGAATCGGCCGGTAGCCGAGGTGTGCTCTGTTGCCGGCCGATTGGGCTATCACGGCATCGAGATAGCACCGTTTATCCTATCGCGCACGGCAGAGGACGTCACTTCGCAGCAGAGAAAAGAGGTGCGACAAATCATCGAGGACCACGGCTTGGAAACCGTGGGCTTACACTGGCTTTTTGTCGGGCCAAAAGATCTGCATATGACCACGCCCGATGACGCGGTATGGCACAGGACAAAAGATTACCTGCGCATCCTGATTGATTTGTGCGCAGATTTGGGCGGCAAGGTGCTCGTGGTCGGCTCTCCCAAGCAGCGAAATATAGTGGCCGGCCAAACTAAAGAAGGCGCCTGGAAAAGAGCAGTTGATTTGTTTAGCGATGTTGTTGATATGGCCGGTGAATGTGGCGTGACATTATGTATCGAGCCACTGTCACCGCAAGAGACAGATTTTATCAATACGGTCTCGCAAGGCCTACAGATGGTCCGCGAAATCAATCATCCGAATTTTAAGATTCATCTTGATGTCAAGGCCATGTGCTCGGAAGAAAAACCTGTGCCGGATATTGTCCGCTCGGTGCGAGCCGAAGACATCGGCCATTTTCACGTCAACGACCCTAACCTTTATGGCCCCGGAATGGGAGATGTGGACTATGGCCCCATCGCAGAGGCTATACGCGACATCGGATGGGATAGATGGCTTTCGGTAGAAGTCTTTAAGTACGACCCGAACCCAGAGACAATCGCCCGCAAGAGCATCGAGTACTTGCGATTGTATTTTTAATCGATAACCCGCCAGGTGGGTGGTGTAAGTTCCGGCACGTGCCATTTGCTGCTACAGTGATGGCACCTGTCCATATCTGGGCGGCGCAACTTTCCGCAATTAGCACACGTCACCAAAGTTATACTCGGCCGGGTCAATTTATAAGTAATATAGGCAATCAAGCCAAAAGCAATTGTTGCAAGAATCCAGAAAACCCTCGCATTCTCTGAGAGTCCTACAACCGTAGCATCTACGCCAACCCGCCAGGCAAGTAATATCGACAATATTATCGATGGCAATATTATAAGAAGTGCGGTGAAGAATCTCTCTGCCATATTTTGGCTGACATCTCGTCCTTTCATCGCTATAAATGAATTGGGCAGGATAAATAACGCTCTGTGGCCGGCACCAGCTTCAATGCTATCTGCCGTAGCGTAGGAGACAAGCGACAAAATCGGCGGTTGTAGATTTTCCAGCAGATATTTAGCTATGGTCAGCGCAGGTGCCCAGGGAACCTCAAAAAATACAGCTTTGCTGGAACGAACATTTATTCTCTGGGGACCCCTATATTGTGGCCCTCTGTATTTATCAAACTTCGAATATCCTTTTCTCAGC
>JBHIDV010000180.1:0-5980 GCA_046760285.1 Sedimentisphaerales bacterium | reverse complement strand
TTTACTTCTAATACTGAGCCATCTTTGCTAACGGATGCAAATCCTATTTCTCTATCGTTTGCCAAAAACTCAACAATCCATGCATCATATCGCTCACTGAAAAATGCTGAAGCTCTGGCGTTAGGATGTTTTTTAAAAAGCCTTTTTAGCTTTGGATTCTGACGTGCTAAATAGATTGCCTGCTCCTTGGTAATTTTAATTTCTCTGTTATACTCTATTGTTTGGATGGTCCGTTGTACAATTTCTTGCTTTAGTTCGGCCAGCCATTCAACCTCCTTCTGGGCGGCTTTGACATTGGGGTTCATCTTGAACATGTTAAATCCCTTGTAGCCGTTGTCTATAAGGACGTGCAGGAAGCTGCGCAGGTCTTTTTTACTGGGGAAAGAGAACTGGTCACCAAGGCCAAAATCATCAAATCCACCCTTCTTAGGCCAGCCGAACTCGTTGGCAAAATAGGTCTTTGTCTTGCCACTTTCTTTCTGGACGGAATTAAGAAGGCTGGTGACTGTCTCTAAAGGAAATCTCCTGTCTGACCAAACCTCAAAGCTGGCTATCCACCCACTCTCGGTTCTCTTAACGTGAGCGTAATGATTTCTAACCAGTCCATCTATCCCTTGTAACATAGCTTGTTTGTGGATTT
Source organism: Sedimentisphaerales bacterium (assembly GCA_046760285.1). Lineage (GTDB taxonomy): Bacteria > Planctomycetota > Phycisphaerae > Sedimentisphaerales > Anaerobacaceae > JBHIDV01. Next base: position 5,340 of record JBHIDV010000180.1, on the reverse strand, counting down.
GCAGATAATCTTCCGCATTTCCACCTATCCCAGCAGACGTTAAAAATACCGGAACATTGCCGATAATCTCTTTAGCCATCCTGGCGTATCTTGTCAGCCAATACCCATAAAACCAAATACGAAACTCCTCCTGCAATTTGTCTATTTTCTTGAGCTGTTCTGCAGACTCAAAAAGCCCAAATGTTTTCTTAACTGCGCTGGAGGAACCTTCATCGTCGTTTAGGTCTTTTTCCAGAAAAGGGTAGATACAGATATGCCATCCGACTTGGCTAAAATCAGTAAAATCTGTCTGCAGATACTTGTTTAGCTCGCTGATTGTCCGAAATTTTCCCTTTAGCCAACTCCGGTACGCTTTTAGAGCAACTTCATCATCATTAAAGTTTACGTAGGTTTGGGAATAGAACAGCGAGGTTTTATGAGTGTTTATCTCGTCTCCGAACATCAATCCTCTCAGCCCTTCCTTGGCGTATGGCTTTTTGAAACTTTCCAGGCCCTTCTTATAGTACTCTATTATACTGGGCTTCCATAATGCAGGAAAAGCAGAAGGATAAACATTTGGAACCATCTCAGCAAAGACATCTGAGAGCATTGTTACCCTCAGGTCTTTTGACTCGGGCAACTGAAACTTCTCAAACACCAGGGTATATCTTGTTGCAGTATACACCTCACTGGGCGATTCTCTTATTTGTTCTTTGGTTACTTTTATGTTTTTTAGTTTGTCAGAAATGTCATCATATTTTTCCTCGGTCATATCGAAGAGATATATTTTTATCTTTTTTGTATCAAAATCGATATTTCTCTCCATGATGAAACTGAGCTTAAGAGACTTGTTCGCTCCGGAAAACTCGGTAATATCCCAGACCTTCTTAAACATATACTCAACCATATCTTGCTGGGCGACTTTGCCGCTGCCTTGCCAGGGCCACAGGCTATTCAAACCGGCATAGTAGGTGGCACCTTTTTGAACCAGTTTGTCAGTAAATTCGTCAATCTCCTTGATAGCTTTTTTATTGTCCTGCGGGTCTTTGGAAAATACCCATAATTCTTCGCTGGGCGATACATTAAACTGGTCAAATCCTAACTTCATAAATTTGTCTACCTGGCCATTGCCTGTGAAACCATATCGAACGTAGGGCTCACCGTCCCACCAGAGCAGGTGATTCCCGTCAATGTGCCATTTATGGCCCATATATTGGCCACGGGTAGGCTGAATGTCCCTTTTCCAGCGGTCGGATTTTGCATAAGCTACAAAAGCAAACGCAAATATTAGTATTACAGTTAGCTTAACAATGAGATTGAAAGTAGATTTGCAATTAACCATTTCTTGCTGTATCATAAGGTTTATTGGGCCGCAATAAATTAATGTTTTATGTATCTTTTGCCTTTGAAAAATTCTACTGCGCTGGCTTGGTCGTTAAAGACCTTTGTTGCAGTTTGCGTAACGAATACCGAAGGGCTTTGTTTTGCTGTCCAGATGATATAAACTTCTTTGCCGGCTTCGTGAGCATGCTGTAATTCCCTTTCCACTCCACTGGATATGGCAGCTCGTCCATCCGGCAGCGTCGGAATGAAGCTGATTATCATATCTGATTGTTCAATCAATAGAAAATCGCGGGCGTAGATTTGGCTGTTAATATCCCGCTCAATTTGCTTAACTTGATTCAAATCCAGCCGAATTGTTTGTCCCAGAACCGTTACCTCGACGAAATCCAATCCTTTCTTGGCTGCTTGCCGAGCTTTATGCGGCAAATATGACTCTTCCAAATCGCCGGGATCGAAGCAGATAAATAATTGTTTCATCAATCGCCGGAACCCGTCGATTTCTTTAATGTTTTCCATATCGCCAACCGCAGTCATGGGGAAACTTAAGTACACTTTTTTGGCATACCTGTCGAAAACAAGGCTATAAAATGTTTCGATAGTTTCATCTTCAGCTCCGCGGGCAAGGCAGTAGAAAGGAACTCTTTGGGCTCCCGCGAAGCGGCAACCCTCATCAACGCCCTTGCACAGCATTTCCGTACCGATAATTTCCTCTTCCCGCCAGACAATCAAATCTTTCAGCGTATGTTCTATGGCGTGCTCGTTAGAAAGCCGAGCGTGCAAAGCGATGACACCATCAATCAAGCAGATATACATGTTGGCTCCGAGCTGACGCATCTGGTCGAAATCTACTGCTGGAAACAGCCCATGCCGCCAGCGAAAAGTAGCGTGAGTATTGACTATCAGGTTGGGCACCTTATTAGCTTTTGCGATGATGTCTTTGAAGACGCTACGGCGAAGTGAGCTTAGCCTTTTCAGTGGTACGTCCAGGATTTTGCCCGGCGGAATATCCGGGGCTTCCGCATACATCGCTTCGCCGACGTTGCACAGTAGTACCTGTTTTCCCCTCTGTTTGGCAAGTTGACATACCTTTTCAAGATAGGTTTTTTTGTCAACGCCAACCATTCCGGTAACAACAACTATCATTTCGTCTCTCGTCTCTCGTTCTTCGTCCCTCGTTCTTGTCCTTGCGTCTTGGGTCTTTAAAGGTTTTTTAATCGCTGCTGTCGGTCGTACTCTTTCAGTGCGGCGATCAATTCATCCATCTCGCCGGCCATTATCCTATCCAGGTTATAAAGTGACAAATTGATTCTATGGTCGGTCACGCGATTTTGCGGGAAATTATAAGTCCTTATTTTATCAGACCTATCGCCTGAGCCGATCATAGTTTTACGTTTTGAATCGCGCTGGGCCCTTTTTTTACTCTCATAATATTCATAAACCCGGCTTCTTAGAACCCGCCAGGCCTTGGCTCGATTTTTGTGTTGGCTTTGCTCATCCTGCATACTGACAGTGATTCCCGTTGGAAGATGCTGAAGTCTAACAGCGCTACTGACCTTATTGACATTTTGTCCGCCGGGTCCACTGGACCTGCTGACGTGTTCGATGACGTCATCGGGAGCTATTTGAATATCGAGTTCCTCCGGCTCAGGCAATACAGCTACGGTTGCAGCCGAGGTGTGTATTCTGCCTTGCGACTCGGTCTGTGGTACCCGCTGAACACGGTGGCCGCCTCCTTCGTAGCCCAATTGCGACCATACACCGGGCCCTTTGATGCTAAATATAACTTCGCGAAAGCCGTTCTTTTCTGTTGCGCTAAAGCCCAGCGGTTCCACCTTCCATTTGCGATCTTCAGCGTATCTTATATACATATTGTACAAATCGCGCGCAAACAGTGCCGCCTCTTCGCCGCCGGTGCCTGCTCGTATTTCCATTATGACCGAATTGACATCCATCTCGTCAGCCATCACCAGCGCATTTTGGATTTCCTCAAGCAGAGCGTTCTTTTGGTCTTGAAGCTGACTAAGCTCTTCTTCCGCCAAGGCCTTGAAATCTTCATCTACCGTGCTATCGTTTAGAATCTCTTGGGTGTCTTTGATGCCGGCTATTGTTGCTTTGAACTCGCGATATTTTGTAACTATGGCTTTCAGTTTGCCCTGCTCTTTAGATAGCGCTATCAGCTTGGCTGAATCATTAGCAATTGCCGGGTCGGCGATCTGCTTTTGGATTTCACAGAAACGGGCCTCAATCTCATCAAGTTTTGTCAGGAGACTATCTTTTTCTTCAGACATAATTATGGTCCTCTGAAAGTAAAAAAATAGCGAATAGCAGATAGGCAATAACACTAACCGCTAAACGCTATTATATCTGGCAAACCAGCTATTGCTGCTGGTCTTTTTTGTTCTTTTTAGTGTAGCTTTTGCCGTATTTCTTTTGGAATCGCTCTATTCGCCCGGCTGTATCAACATATTTTTGCTTGCCCGTATAGAACGGATGGCACATCGAGCAGATCTCTGCGTGGATTTCTTTGGCTGTGCTACGGGTCTCAAAAGTATTGCCGCAGCCGCAATGAATCACTACCTTATCGTATTTTGGATGTATCCCTTTTTTCATAACCGTGATGCTCCGAAACACTTTATTTTACCAATTTTAAGCAATATTAGTGCACATTGCAATAGGATTTTGGGCAATTTTAAGGGTACTTTCAAAATATCGTCCAGATACGCCTTTCCTTTTAATAATCTATGCCAGAACAGCTAAGTTTGTTCAAAAACCTGTTTTGCAGGGCAAGCTGCTTCAAAAAACGGGTCATGATAAGGCTTGAATTATTGACTCAACCAGCTCTTAAATATTATAATATAGTTAAGATTGGCTGCGAAAAGCCTGCTGTTAAAAATGGAGGTAGTTTATGGATTTATCAGGAGATAGTTTCCGACAACGGTACAAATGGCACATCGTGGTTATTTGCACCGCACTGTTGATTGTATTCCTGCTGGCGATCTTTACTCCCATCTTCGAGAAATCAGAAACACCTCTATTGCAATATTTAGTATGGCTGCTGGGTGCTTTGATTTTGTTAAGTGGACTTCTGGCAATGCTCTCCAGGGTGTTTAAGATACTGGATGCGCTTCGAGACAATAGCGCCAAGCTCGAACAGGTCGCTGGAGCCCTGGAAAAGATTCGTGCAGGCCTGGTTCAAATCAATCATAGTACTCGGCTCAGTGAAACAGCAAAAGCCATTGCCTTTCGGGATGAAGAAAGGCGGTCTCTGCGCGAGGCTGTTTTTGAGAAGCTCCAGCAACATGATTTTGACGCTGCCTACGAGATAATCGATGAAATTGCTAACCGCTTGGAACATAAGGAACTGGCTGAGCAGTTGCGCACTCAGGCGGATGCATATCGTAATGCCACCGACCAGGAGCGGATAAGCCAGGTCGTAGCGCATATCGAAAAGCTGCTCGAAGATTGTCAGTGGGCCAAGGCCAGTACCCAGATTGAAGGACTAATCAAGGCTTATCCGGACTCGGAAAAGGCCAAGGCAATGCGACAGAGACTTCTCGATATGAAGCAAGAGCGAAAGAAGATATTGCTCGCTGCCTGGGACGATGCGGTAAAAAGCCAGGATACCGACCGCAGCTTGCAGATTCTAAAAGAGCTTGATCAGTACCTAAGTCCTAACGAAGGATTGGCCTTACAGGAAGCGGCCAAGGACGTCTTCAAAACAAAACTACACAACCTGGGCATGCAATTCTCCCTGGCCGTCACCGAAAAACGCTGGGCCAATGCACTGCAGATCGGCCAGCAGATAGTAAGCGATTTTCCGAACAGCAGAATGGCCGAAGAAATCCGCGAAAAGCTGGACGTTTTGAAGCAGAACGTTGAACAGCAAGCCAACTGAAACGCGGATATCTCACCCCAGCACGTGGGGATTTGAAATTGTTGGCCTAAGTTTTTCACCAAAAAGGGCTTAGGCGAATCCACAAAGTACGCAAAAACAATAAAAAATTTGGTAAAAATTCT
>JBHIDV010000179.1:0-5995 GCA_046760285.1 Sedimentisphaerales bacterium | reverse complement strand
AATTATTTAACCATTTAACCAATAATCGCTTAAGCAATTCACAGTATGTTTTGGCCACACATCAAGGCAGAAGACAGAATGTAGAATGCAGAACAATTTTCAATTTGGTGTTGCTTACGGGTAGCGTCTGTTTTGCTATTCTGGAATTTCTAACGGGGCCTGTCTCGAAGAACTTCACCAAAACAACCGATAAAAACCTCCTCGTCCCAGAAAATTTTGTGCTTATCTAACAAAATTTTTTGAGATTTGGCTTCACCTCCTTCCTTCCAGGCTTAACCCGTTCTCTGTAGTAATTACGAAAGGTCAATATGAACTGTTAACCGAAATGTGAAAAATTCCACTGCCGGGATTCAGAATTTACTTCATAAATGTTACACCTCGAACAGTATAACTCCTTTTATAGAAAGCTTTAAAATTAGCGCTTCAGTGAACGAATCTCCACGGTTTTTAACATTTTATTTATAACAAAAAGGCACGCTCACATCAAGAAAAATTCTTCAATTTTGTCGTTTCTCTAAATCAGCTATGTGCTGTATCCTCAAGCCAAGTATTTGTTTCGAATCTCGGATTTCAACATCCAAATTTCCTGCCCACCTCTGTATTTATCCATCACCCACCGATTTGCACATACACAATAGCGGCGATGGAAAGTGAGTGGTGTTTTTTGCCGATAAATTTTAGACTGAGGAAAAAACTGTAGTCCGAAAAAAACCGAACATCAGCTCAATTTGTGTCATATAAATAAATGACACTCCTAAAGCTAAAAACAGGGCTTAGGCCCACCTTTATAGATTGACAAATGCCGCAGGAGTGTGGTATAATGTAATTTGTTACTCGATGCTTGCTGACTTCGACGAACTCACTTCCAGCCTGAGTCTTAGGGTCAAAGGCGGTCGAGCCGCTCGTTATCCGTACCGCGTTGGCTTTGAAACAGCAAGCAAACAGATAATTTTGTGTTAGAGGTAAACCCCGTTAGAAATTCAGTTGAAAACGGGGTAATAATATGACAATAAAGATGAGACCTTGAAAAAAATCAACTTTCTAATGGGGTAAAAAAGATGTTTGAGCGTTTCACAGACCGAGCACGAAAGGTAATGGCGCTAGCCAACCAGGAGGCGCAGCGATTCAACCACGAATATATAGGGACTGAGCATATCTTGCTGGGCCTGGTTAAAGAAGGCAGTGGAGTGGGTGCTACGGTTCTAAAGAACCTGGACGTGGATATAAAAAAGCTGCGGCTGGAGGTAGAAAAACATGTCAAGAGCGGCCCGGATATGGTCACCATGGGTAAACTTCCACAAACGCCGCGAGCCAAGAAGGTTATTGAGTACGCTATCGAAGAAGCCCGGGCACTGAACCATAATTATGTAGGCACCGAGCATATCCTGCTGGGTCTGCTGCGGGAAAGCGAGGGAATAGCAGCTCAGATCCTTATGAGCCTGGGTTTGAAGCTGGAGGATTTGCGGCAGGAGGTGTTGAACCTGCTGGGGGCCGGGGTGGACGACGGACCCAGCGGTCTGGGAATGAAGATGGGCCCCACCGTAGGAAGAAGGCCCAAAAGCAAGACCCCTGCCCTGGACAGTTTCGGCAGAGACCTTACCCAACTGGCTGCTGATGGTCAGCTTGACCCTGTTATCGGTAGAAAAAGGGAAATCGAACGGCTGATACAGATACTCTGCAGACGCACTAAAAACAATCCGGTTCTGTTAGGTGAGGCAGGCGTCGGCAAGACCGCTATTGTGGAGGGTCTGAGCCAGCAGATAGTCAACAAGCAGGTGCCGGAACTGCTCAAGGATAAACGCATTGTGGTGCTCGATTTAGCTATGATGGTGGCTGGAACAAAATATCGCGGGCAATTCGAGGAGCGAATAAAGGCGGTAATCAATGAGGTTAAACGGGCGGGCAACGTGGTTCTATTTGTGGATGAGCTACATACTCTGGTAGGAGCCGGTGGGGCCGAGGGGGCTATAGATGCATCAAACGTGCTCAAGCCAGCCCTGGCCAGAGGAGAGGTGCAATGTATCGGTGCCACTACTTTGGACGAGTATCGGAAGTACGTGGAGAAAGATGGTGCCCTGGAAAGGCGATTCCAGACGATAATTGTGGACCCGCCTTCAAAGGAAGAGACTCTGGATATACTTAAAGGACTGCAAGACCGCTATGAGGCTCACCACAGAGTCCGGTTTACCGCCGAGGCGCTGTTTCAAGCGGTAGAGCTATCGACCAGATATGTCACCGGCAGATGCCTGCCGGACAAGGCCATAGATGTGGTCGATGAAGCTGGAGCGAGGGTTCGGCTGAAGAATATGACACTTCCGCCAGATTTAACCGAGATCGAAGGAAAAATTGAGAAGCTGCAGCGAGAAAAAGACGAGGCGGTTAGAAACGCTGACTATGAGCGGGCAGCGACGCTGAGGGATGAGGCCCAGCGGCTTCTGGATGAGAAAACGCTACTGCAAAAGAAGTGGTACGAGGAAAATAAAGAGGCGACCGGCATGGTCGATGCTGAGGTAATCGCAGAGGTCGTCAGCAATATGACGGGCGTGCCGTTGACAAAGTTAGAGAAAAAGGAGACCCAGAGGCTCCTGGAACTCGAAGCTGAACTACATAAAACGGTAGTTTCGCAGGATGAGGCCATCAATGCGGTAGCCAAAGCGGTAAGACGCAGCCGAAGCGGCATGAAGGACCCCAATCGTCCGATGGGCTGCTTTATCTTCCTCGGTCCCAGCGGTGTGGGAAAGACGCTGCTGGCGCAGGCTCTGGCTGAGTTTATGTTCAGCGACAGAAATGCGCTTATCCGATTGGACATGAGCGAATTTATGGAGAAGCACAACGTTAGCCGATTGGTCGGCGCTCCTCCAGGGTACGTGGGCTACGAAGAGGGCGGACAGTTGACAGAAAGGATTAGACGTCGGCCTTATGCAGTGCTGCTTCTGGATGAAATAGAAAAGGCTCATCCGGACGTTTACAATATGCTTCTGCAAATTATGGATGAGGGAAGACTGACCGACAGCTTCGGTCGAAGCGTTGACTTCAAAAACGTCGTTCTCATTATGACCAGCAACATCGGTGCCGAGCTAATTAAGAATCAAGCTGGGTTTGGCTTCGGCAAAAAGACGCCTCAAGCCAATTATGAGAAAATGAAAGATATTCTTAACAAAGAGGTAGAGCGTCACTTCAGGCCGGAGTTCTTAAACCGAGTTGATGACGTGATAGTCTTCAAGGCTTTGACGAGGGAGGACCTGCAAACTATCGTTGACTACGAGCTGGTGAAGGTATTCAAACGCCTGACCGAGCATGGCTTGAAGCTGGAACTGGCTGAGCAGGCCAAGGAGTTCCTGATCGACAAAGGTTACAATCCTGAATTTGGGGCCAGGCCTTTGCGAAGAGCGATTGAGCATTACATAGAGGACCCGCTTTCCGAAGCCGTGCTGGCCGGCAAATTCAAGGGCAAAAATCTCATAAAGATCGACGTACAGGACGAGGAGAATCTGAAGTTCGAGGGCTTTGAAACTGAGGAACCCGCAAAAAGCAAATCCGCCGTCGCACAACCAGAATAGCTATATCTAAGAGAGTACGTGAGAAGGTTTAGACGGTGCATTTTTGGCTACAAATTGGCTCTTTGCGACTTATGGAAATAATATAAAATTATCGCATGACTGAAACCATCCAAATCTTTTAGTCCGTCGGCATATTCGGCCTTTAATTCAATCCACGCCTCTACATCGTTGTTAAAAATCCCTTGGATGGGAATACCCTTGTTCTGTTTATATGGCGAATAGATTATTCCAATCGGCTGCATTATTATTTGCTCCATTTTCTTACCTCTTTTTAGCATATCCTTTGACAATTTATCTTTTCTTTAGTATTATCCGCAATTCCATAATATTTTTAGACAAGATTTACAGGGTACAACCGAAAAGTAAAACAAAATCCTGTTGATCCCGTTTAAAAACAGATTTCACCCATGGAAATTAAGCCGTTCAGAGCACTTAGGTTTGATCCGAAGGTGGTCGGTGACGCAGGTAAATGCATTGCCCCTCCTTTTGACGTAATCGGTCCAGCCGAACAACAGCAGCTCTATGAAAAAAGCGAATATAATATCGTACGGATAATCAGAGGTAAAACAACTGCTTCTGACAATGACAGTAACAATCAATACACCAGAGCCGCTGATTATCTTAATCGCTGGATAAAAGACGGTGCCTTGAAACAGGATTCGGACGAGGCTATCTACGCATATGTGCAGGATTTCCAATTAGCTAACACCACATTTCAGCGTCTTAGCTTTATCGCTTTAGCCAGACTCGAGGAATTTGGTAAGACCGTCAGACCTCATGAACAGACCTTTGATGGGCCTATGATTGACCGGCTTAATCTTAAAAGAGCGACTGCCGCCCAGTTTGGCCTGGTATCTATGCTTTATGAAGACCAGCAAAAAATTGCTGAAAAAATTATTAAAAGAGCCACTACGGAAAAACCATGTGTGGACTTCTGCGACGATCAAAATATTCGCCATCGTCTTTTTATTATAACATCCAGAGAAGACATTGATGTGATAGCGAAAATGATGAGCGATAAAAGCTGTACTATCGCGGACGGCCACCACCGTTATGTATCAGGCCTGACCTATTCCAAACAGAACGCCAATCTAGCAGCCAAGTATCAAATGCTGGCTTTTACTAATATCTGCCAAGAGGCAGTAAAACTTTTAGCTACACACCGCCTTGTCAGCACTGTAGAAAACTTTGATTTTGAAAAATTCATTACAAGCCTGAAGGAAAACTTCGCCCTTATTGAATTCCCATTTGATTCACCCGATGCCAAGGTGGATGCAAAGCAGAAGATGCTTGCGCAAATGAAGAGCCAGCAGGGCAGCGACAAAAACGCATTTGGAATTTACGGCGGCAACAATGCTTTTTACGTGGCGGTATTAAAAGACAAACAAACAATGGATTCAGTTGCACCAAATTACAGTGATGCTTGGAAATCGCTCGATGTTTCCGTTTTGCATAAGCTTATTCTGGAAAAACTTTTAGGTGTTGATGAGCAAAAATTGGTCAAGGGTCAAAATCTTGAATATGTCAAAGATGCCTCCAATGCTATTGATGGCTCGCTCTCTCGGATTGACGCTGGACAAAAGCAAGTGCTGTTTCTTATGAACCCGGTTAAAATGCAACAGCTAAAAATAGTCACAGAGGCAGGCGAAAGAATGCCACCAAAGTCAACTTATTTTTATCCGAAGATGTACACCGGCCTAGTGATTCAAAAACTATAGCTTTTGCTACGCATTGTTATCGGTGTGTTCCTGTTTTACCTGCAATATGAGCGGCGCGCTCTCATAAAATCCTCGCGAGAAATTCGGTTGGACAATTTTCGGTTTTTGTTGTATATAATGAGTAATAGGCACCGCTTTTTTATTTTCCCATCATAGAGTGAACTTATCTATCGATACACTTGCCTTCGGTGTTTAACTCTAAAAATGCATACGGCCTTTTGCGGGTCATCGATTTCATAAATTACCCGATATTCACCTATAGAAATTCGCCAGTCACTTTCAGAACCAACTATTTTCCGTATCCCTGTGGGCCTGGGATTATCTTTAAGAGCCGATATGTGAGAAATTATGCGTGAGAAAATTGTCGGGGAACGTTTTTTGAGGCGCTTCAAATCCCGCTCTGCATGCCGCTCAATCTGCAATTTGTACATTTATTTTTGCTCTTTGAGAAATTCCTCAAATGGTCTAAATTTAAGAGTCATTTTCCGCAGCCGTCTTAATTCCGCCAAGTCTTCAGCGTCCTCAACACGCTGCAGCAACTCTTCATAGTCCCGGATACTTAAAATTACTGCGGTAGGTTTGCCTTCCTTAATAACAAACTGCGGCTCTTCTGATAAGGCCTTTGACATAGCTTAACCTCTTCATTCTTTTTTAAGTACCAAACTTCTAAAAACATATTATACTGCTAAATGACAGAAATACAAAAACTTTTTAGCT
>JBHIDV010000178.1:0-5995 GCA_046760285.1 Sedimentisphaerales bacterium | reverse complement strand
GCAACGGTTAATGTAAAATCAAGCGTTAATAAGAAATAATATAAATTAGCCACGAAGACACAAAGGCACAAAGATAAGAAATAAAGTTAAGCCACAGAGGACACAGAGGTGCACAGAGTTAAAAAAGATAATATTCTCTGAGTTCTCTGTGAACTCTGTGGCCAAAAATCAAAAATTGAAAAGGGAAAAGGCCAGGACGAATGAAAGAGATTATTGATGTCAAACTGAGAACGCGGACGGTGGATTTTAGCAAGTGCAAAACAGATTTGCTTGCAGTGGGACTGTTTTCCGACGCCTATGAACCGGACAGACTAACCAGAGAGCTCGATAGTAAGCTCGATGGTGCAATTGAACGGCTGATTAAATTGGGTGACTTCAAGGCAAAAGAAGGAACAAGCGCAATAGTTTATGGCAATGGCAAAATTGGTGCCGAGAGGATTCTGCTCGTCGGCCTGGGTGAGAAAAAACCTAAATATTTAGCCCCGCGTTTTACGCGGGGTTCGCTTGATACGATTCGCAAGGCAGCGGCCAACGCAGCAAAAAAGGCAGTGGAAATGAAGATAAAGACCGTCAGCCTGGCGCTGCACAGGGCCTTTGGAGGCCGGCTTGATTTATCCGCGATGGGCAAAGCAATGGCCGAAGGGACATACCTTGGCAGCTACCGCTATGATGAATTCGTCACCAAAGATGAAGATGGGCGATTAGGTTCGCTTCAAGTGGAAGTGATTGATTCCGACTCGGTGAAAACCCAAAAGCTAAACAAGGGCGTTTCGAGCGGCGTTGTTATTGGTAAAGCCCAAAGCTACGCCCGGACGCTGGCAAATCGGCCGGCCAACGTCGTATATCCAGCTAAGTTAGCAGAGACTGCGAAAGAATTGGCTCACGGTTACAAAACGTTAAATTGTACGGTTTTTGATGAAAAGCAATTAGCGGCCAAGGGAATGGGCGGGGTGCTGGCGGTGGGGTCCGGCTCACAAAATAAGCCCAGATTTATTGCTTTGAAGTATAGCCCGGCCAGTCCGCCTCGGCGGACAAGCAGTCGACCTACGATTGGCCTGGTTGGTAAGGCAATAACCTTCGATTCTGGTGGGATAAGTATTAAGCCGGCAGAAAAAATGGAAGAAATGAAATTAGATAAGACCGGTGGCATCACGGTTTTAGGCACCATGAAAGCGGTGGCTGAATTAGCTCTGCCGTTGAACGTATGGGGCATAGTCCCATCGGCGGAGAATTTGCCGAGCGGCTCAAGCTATCGGCCCGGTGACATTATTACCACTTATAGCGGCAAAACTGTGGAGGTGCAGAATACCGACGCCGAGGGCAGGATGATACTGTGTGACGCACTGGCCTATGCGGTCAAGCAAAACTGTAACATCATTATTGATATAGCAACACTGACCGGTGCCTGTAGGGTGGCGCTGGGTAAATATATGGCTGGGCTGATGGGCAATGATGAGAAACTGATAAAACAATTACAAAGAGCAGCGGAACAGAGCGGTGAGAAGGTCTGGCCCATGCCCAGCGGCGACGAGTACGCAGAAGAGATGAAAAGTAAGATTGCCGACCTTAAAAATATCGGCAGCAAATATGGCGGAGCCTGCACGGCAGCAGCATTTCTGAGGCAGTTTGTGGGCGATGCGAAATGGGCACATCTGGATATCGCCGGGGTGGAGATATTCGAGAAGTCCACGGAATTTACCGCGGAAGGCTCCACTGGATTTGGTGTGCGGCTGCTTACTACCTATCTAATGAACCTTGCGGGAGAAAACCCCGCGTAAAACGCAGGGCTAAATAAGCAATATTTAGCCTGCGGTTTTACCGCAGGTTTTTACTTAAATTGTGGGTCAAAGATATGGGCAGAAAACACAAGGCAATAGATATTAACAGAATAAGCAAAGCGATTAAGGAGATACTTTTAGCAGTGGGTGAAGATATTGGCCGCGAAGGGCTCAGGCGAACGCCGGACCGTGTCGCCAGGATGTATGCTGAGCTTTTGAGCGGCACGCACGAGGACCCCAAAGAGCATCTTCGCACCGTCTTTACCGAAAACTATGACGAGATTGTTCTGCTGCGTGGCATTCCTTTTTACAGTATTTGTGAGCACCATTTACTGCCCTTTATTGGCTCGGCGCACATTGCGTATTTGCCAAAAGGCAGAGTGCTTGGAGTCAGCAAGCTGGCCCGCATTGTGGATACTTTTGCCCGCCGACTGCAGGCCCAGGAAAGACTGACGTACCAGATAGCAGATTTTATAATGGATAGCTTAAAGCCGCAGGGTGTCGCGGTGGTGTTAGAGGCTTCGCATAGCTGTATGACTATTCGGGGAATAAAAAAGCCCGGCTCAATAATGGTGACCTCCGCACTTCGGGGCATATTTAAGAGAGACCCGAAAAGCCGAAGTGAGGTCCTCAGTCTGATGCACAACGGCAGTAAGTAAAAAGGGTTCTTATGCACAAATTAGCGAGGCGGGTACGGTTTTCGACTAATCCCTTCTTATCAGAAGAGTTCCAAGGGTCTAATTCATTTGCATCTAAGCCGGCAGGTGAGGGATTAGCAATATTCTTGGAATTATCTGTGGAGCTGGCCGGCAGTGTTGAGCCGACCACGGGATTTGTCGTAAACGTAACCGATATTGACAAGAACGTTCGCCAATTCGTGGTGCCGATTTTTGCCGAGCAGATACGAGCAGATTTTCAGCAGGCTAAACATATCGGACTTTCTAAATTAGCTGAACTTTTAAGGTCAGCCTGGGGCCAACTGGCGGATAAGTTCGGCCCAGCAAGATTAAGTAAATTGAGCTGGAAACTAAATCCTTTTAGGGAGGTAACGATGGATTCGCAGCAATCCAACATGATTTATTTTAGTGAGAAGTTTGAATTTGCAGCCACGCATAAGCTGTGGAACGACGATTTTTCGCAGCAGCGCAATTTTGAGCTCTTCGGCAAGTGTGCAAACCCTGCCGGCCATGGGCACAACTATGTGGTGGAAGTTACGATAAAAAAACCGATAGGCGGAGGGACCCCGCCTTGCGGGAACTCAAATAATTTTTGCATTGGTGATTTTGAAAAAATAGTGGACGATGAGTTTATAAAGCTGGTAGACCATAAGAATTTGAATGTCGATGTTGCTGAGTTTGAGAAGACTAATCCCACCGTTGAAAATATCGCTGCTTTTGCATGGGGCAAGCTCGCAGGTAAATTCGGTCCCGCTGTTAGCGGGGCACTGCATTGTGTTACCGTCTGGGAAACCGACCGCACTTACTGCTCGTACTATGGATGATTACTTTGCTGGCGTTTAGAAACTATCTCAAAACTGTCACTGGGGAAAAACCCCCAGTGAAACTGGGGGCTAAATATCTCTCGACTCAGCTCGAGACGGGTTTGGCCCCACATTTGCCCCTCTAAATGAAGGGCAATTGTTCATAACATTTGGAAAATCGCAAGCAAAAGGGAAAGGATGGAAAAATGGCAAAGGCAATAGTTGTATATTATTCAAGGAGCGGCAATACAAAAGAAATGGCCGAAATTATAGCCAAGGCAATGAATGAGGCAGACTTGAAGACCGAGTGCAAATCGGTGGATAAAGTCAAGGCCGACGATTTGCCCGGCTATGATGCGATAGTTATCGGCTCGCCAACCTACTATGGCCAAATGGCTGGTCCGATAAAAGAGCTGGTAGATGAGCTGGTAGGTAGGCACGGCGCCCTCAACGGCAAAGTAGGCGGGGCTTTTTCCAGCGCGGCAAATATCGGCGGCGGCAACGAAACCACCATTATGGGCATAATAGAAGCGATGCTCATAGCCGGTATGATAGTCCAGGGCGACCCGCAGGGCGACCATTACGGCCCAGTATCCATCGGAAAGCCCGATGATAGAGTTCGGCAACAATGCAGCCGGAGAGGCCAGAGAATCGCAGAATTGACCAAAAAACTGGCCTGCTGACAAGCGAAAATAGTAAAGATTAGCCACTAAGACACGAAGGCACAAAGGAATTAACAATTAAAAGTTGGATTCCCGTCTTCCCGACAATGACAAATTAAAACCTTAGTGTCTTAGGGCCTTGGTGGCAAAAAACAAAAAAATACTGATTTTTTTGGCAAAAAAAGCATTTTTCTTTGACAAACACATCTCAGGTGGTTAATTTCTGGGCAATTTTAACCCACAAAGTGGAGGTTAGTTGAATGCAAGAGTACGAAGATCTTAAGGCGTTGGTGGCTGAAATTGAAGCCGACATCAACAAAGCTGAAGGCGGAAATAAGGCAGCAGGCACGCGTGTCCGCAAGCAAATGCAGAAAATAAAGCAGGCTGCTCAAAGCGTACGCAACCGCATTCTTGAAATAAGATCAGTCCCCTAACTTAAGGGTTCCCACTTCGCGGGTTCCCAGCCGCCATTTTTTGCGGCTTGGGTCCCCGCAATACATCGCGAAGTGGGGTCCCTAAAGCAGATACTCACAAGCGCCGTTTTGCCGTGTATGCTTCGGCGGGGTTGAGTCTGTCCGTGCTGGCGGATTGCCGAAGCCGGTTGGATGTGAGTACTATAAATGCGCAGATTTTCTTTACAGAGAGACCGCCATGCCGCCGCCATTATTGTTTGATTTATCGCAAATAGACCTCACAGGCAAACCGCTCTTTGACAAAGAGGCGATTTGCAAATTAAATCCGCAACGATTTGAAATGCAGCAACTTGATGGTGTCATCTGGTACGATAAAGAGAAGTTTCTTATCTTGGGCTATAAGGATGTAACAAAGAACGAGTTCTGGGTTCGCGGGCACATCCCGGCTCGGCCATTGATGCCTGCGGTAATAATGATCGAGGCGGCAGCTCAGCTCTCCAGCTTTTTTGTAAAACAGGTTTATGGCGTGGAAGGCTTTATTGGCTTTGCCAGCATAGAGTCTGCAAAATTTCGTTCCCCTGTCGAGCCGGGAAATAGATTGTACTTACTCGGCCATATCACAAAATTCAAGAGGAGAAAATACACCTGCAGCGTCCAGGGCCTCGTCGACGATACGATGGTATTTGAAGCGGTCGTATCCGGCTTAAACGTCTAATCGCAGTTAAAAGAATGCGTTTGGGCAACCCCTCAAATAGCCCCAAGGGGATTCGAACCCCTGTTGCCGGGTTGAAAACCCGGTGTCCTAGACCTGCCTAGACGATGGGGCCAACCAAGTTTACTCCATTCTAATACCAATTGCGTTAAATTACTGCGTTTCGTGTGTTTGGCACAGTTGGACGGCAGCCTCAAGCGTAGCGTGGGGCTGGCTTGCTGCCAGGCACAGGACCTGGCCGTTTTTCATCGCCAGGTACAGCCGTCCATTAGCAGCCGCCATGCCATCCCACACCGGCACACTTTCGAGTTTATACTCGGCGAGCTTCTTGCCATCCTCGGCTGAAATAGCCACAAGCCGGGCCCCTTTGCGCGCCTCGAAAGCAGCATAGGGGTCTTTCGGGTCCAAAACATCTGGAGCGCCGGCTACGAATAGAGTATCACCTGCTTTGACCATAGCACGGATTCTCACGTCCAGCCACTGCATCCAGAGAGGTGGCTCGGCTCGCGTGTAGCCAATCATCTTGTCGAGTCCAAAGGCCTCGCTTTCGAGTTTTCGCACTTCATCGCCGCGTCCGCGCCGGTAGTCGGATTGAGGCAGCCATCTGAGAGGCTTTCGCGAACCTGCCTCACCAACGATCTGTGGCTCATTGGTGTTGCGGTCGGCAAATAGCAGATAACCTTCCCTGCCCGGGAAGAACATCGGACTGTGGACATTCCGGCGATAGAACACGCGGACGGCATAGGTCTTTTCGTCGTCGACCACCAACAGTTGTCCGGTCTTGGGGGCCTGGTTGGCTAACTGAAAACCGGGCCATCGTTTCGAGTACATCCAGAACGTGCGGTTGTACCACGAGCCGTCCAGTAGACTGGCTGTCGAGAAGATATGCAGGCCAACATCTTGGGCACCTTTGCTGGAGAGGACCGGCACTTTAATCTCCTTTAATTCAG
>JBHIDV010000177.1:0-6007 GCA_046760285.1 Sedimentisphaerales bacterium | reverse complement strand
GCATCTGCGTTAAAGGTAAAATTGTTAGAGGCGGTGCAAAACCAAATATCTTCGGAATTATTTTTCCAGTCCTTCTTGGCTCCTCGTCCTTTTTCTCTTTCAAATGTAATCCTATTTCTGACTATAAAATACTTTTCACAAAGTAGATGAATTGCCGAAGAAGACCGCCAGTCCCCGCAGATATATATAGATGCTGTAGGTTTAAGCAACCTCACTAATTTTTTTAGCCAGGATTCCATCCAATCCATATATTGCTTCACTGAGAGCTGCTTAAAAGAACGAGTGTTAAAAGTCTTGGTCAGATTATACGGAGGATCGATAAAGAGTAGGTCTACAAAGCCTGCCGGCAGAAAATCTATCACTTCAAGAAAATCCTGGTTGATAACTTTATTTAATATTTGCTCAAGTGAAACTGGACGAGCTATCTTTAATAAATTGTCTCGATACGTTTTTCTCTCACTGTCCAGTACCGTAATAGTTCTATTTCGTGGTGCTCTTGTCATCTTGTCTCCGTATTTAGAAATAATCGTCGCCGTGTCGGCGACAGCTAAACACTTTATCTATCGTCGAATTCGTCGCCGGCGAAGGTGTTGCCCAGGTAGAGTTTTCTGACGGTCTCATTGCGGACAATCTGGGCTGGTGTGCCAGCTCCTATTACCTTGCCATGGTCAATAATATAGGCCCTATCGACTACTTCGAGTGTTCTTTCGACATTATGGTCGGTAACGAGAACACTCACTCCCGAGGCAACAAGTCGGCGGATCTCCTGCTGTAAATCCTGAACGGTAATAGGGTCGACGCCGCTAAAGGGCTCGTCCAAGAGAATCAATGAAGGGTCTGTTACCATAGCCCGGGCGATCTCAAGCTTTCTTCGCTCGCCGCCGGATAAAAATTTTCCCTGGCTATCAGCTACCTCGGTTAGCCCGAAACGCTTAATGAGCGTACTGGCCTTATGGTAGCGTTCAGCAGCCGTTATAGACATCGTTTCCAGAATGGCATACAGGTTGTCTCGGACGCTAAGACGCTGAAAGATGCTCGGTTCCTGGGACAGATAACCGATACCCAGGCGGGCCCGTTTGTACATCGGCAGCTTGGTAATGTCCCTGCCTTCGAACAAGACCTGCCCACTATGGGGGACAATCATACCCATAATCATCCTGAAGGTGGTGGTTTTGCCGGCCCCATTTCGGCCTAAAAGCCCGACAATACTACGCTGGCCAATGGTAATGGATACTTCATTGACCACCGCTCGGCCGGAATATTTCTTTACCAGCCCACGAGTTTCCAGAAGAGTCATATTTGCCATATTCGTATTGCGTATTGCGTATCGCGTATTGGGTATTGCGTCATTATAACAGCACTAACGGGCAAAGCAAACAAATAGCGGCACCGTCGCCGTGCCGGCGACGGCTAAACAAAATATTTAGTCCTGCAATTTTTGCAGGTTTATTTTTGCTGGCATTTTTGCGATATCTTTGCTATTAAGTAGTTTTTTGTTCAGGATAATATGTGCGTTTGTTTATTAAGGTAGTCCGACATGGGTGAATTTGCGCTTCTAAGTGATATACATTCAAACCTCGAAGCTTTAACTGTGGTTCTGGCTGACATCCAAAAGCGGGGCATAAAAACGATTTACTGTCTGGGAGACGTGATCGGCTATGGGCCGAATCCGAAGGAATGTCTCGATTTAATTATTGAAAAGACCGAGTGGTGTGTTCTGGGCAATCACGATTATGCCACTCTTTACGAGCCCACAAATTTCAACTATGCAGCAGAGCAGGCCAGCTTCTGGACCCGCGAGGTTCTGGAAACCGAAAAAGAAAGAAATCGCAACGACAGACGTTGGAGTTTTCTGGGTAATCTGCCGATGCAACAGTCGCTCGAAAGCAAACTGGGAACAAAAACAGCGATTATAGATTTTGTTCACGCTTCGCCCAGAAAGCCGATCAATGAATACATCTTTCCCGACGATGTTTACACCAATCCGGCGAAGGTTCGGCTGCTGTTCGAGCGGGTCAAGCATATCTGCTTTGTGGGCCATACGCATATGCCCGGCGTATTTCTGGATGAGCCGGATTTTTATCTGCCCGACGAGCTGGGAAATGTCTATCCGATTATTGATGACGAGAAAGCAATTATCAATATCGGCTCGGTCGGACAACCAAGGGACAGAGACAACCGGGCAAGCTATGTGTATGTTAACGAAAACCAGGTGCACTTTGTTCGACTCCAGTATGATTTTGAAACTACCGCAAAGAAGATAATGGCCATCGAACAATTAGACAACTTCCACGCAGAACGGCTGCGAGATGGTAGGTAAAAGAAATTGATTATTGAAGACGAGAACTTATGCGAATCTTAGTTTTGATTGTAGTTGGATTTATCATACTTTGCAGCGGGCTGGTTATCGAATCCGGAATTTTTAAGAATCCCTCGCAAATAGGACGGTCTTGTATTCTTTTGCAGCAAACAACGACCAATGAAAAGCAGGATACTGCCGGAGCGCCTGCGCCACAGAATGAGCACAAAGAATACAAGTATTTAGCCCCCAGTTTCACTGGGGGTTCTGTTTCGCGTTTTACGCGGGGTCCAGCCGATTTCCATGCTGACGGCGGGCCGGTAAAGAGCGTTACACTCGGCTCGGTGGACCCCCGGAGCGGCTTTAAGTTCCAATGTGAATTAAGCTCCATAGGCGCAGCAATAAAGAAAGCTGCCCTTAGCGAATTCGATAACCGTGATTATAAAAACCCCGAGCCATTGGAGATTCTCTCACCAGTGCACCGAGCCGATGGCAGTGAGATTTTAGCAATGGCAAACAAAGGGTTTCAAAATGATGCTCTTATTCAGCAGAAGTTGCAAAAGCCTTTGGACAAATTTAACTGGAAAAGCTTTGATAAAGAAATTGCGGATGATGGCTCCCAGACGGCTCGTTTCGAAGCGTTTTTTAAAGTTGAAGATACGAATGACACGGTCTTTAAGTTGATTAAAACCTATACAATCATCCCCGGCAGCTATCTTCTCGAATGCAAACTAACTGTCAAAAATCTTAGCGATACTGAACAGAAAGTGCGTTTCAATTTAGCCGGGCCGGTCGGAATTTCTCGAGAAGCCATCAGGTCTGATATGAGAAAAGTTGTAGGCGGCTTCGTGACATCTGAAGGAGACATAGTCTCGGCTTCACAAGGCATTTTAAGTTCTTTCTTTGGAAAATTTAGAAATGAGTTGGGCTTAAAGGATGCTACGGCTCAGTACCAACAGGCTCTGCGAAGTGGTAACGCCGAACAAATCAAAGAAACAAGAGAAAATTTGCGGATAGGTCACAATCTTGCCGACCGTCACAGGCAAGCTCATTTTTTATGGGCGGCGACCTCGAACAAATACTTTACTGCTATCATAAGGCCTGTGCCTGATGAGGGTCAAAATTACTGCGACTGGGTGTCAGACAGAACGGGTAGATTCTACAATCCTGATGGAGATGAGCGTGGCGATACCGGCGATGAAACGGTCGGGTTAATTTTGAAAATCGCCTGCCCTACCCTGGCTCCAGTTGGCCAGCCAGGTAGTGCAAAAACATATAACTTTCAGCTATATCTCGGGCCGAAAGACAGAACTCTTTTCCAAAAAAATGAATTATACCGGAAATTAGGCTTCTTACATACTATAGATTTTATGCCTTGTTGCTGTTGCCCAGCATATATTATCCGCCCATTGGCATTTGGGATACTGGCCATAATGAAATGGATGTATGAGTTTATCGGCAACTACGGGGTGGTCATCATCATATTAGTATTCCTGGTCCGGCTGATTATGCACCCGATTACCAAAAAAAGCCAGGTCTCGATGAGCAAAATGGGCAAACTTGCCCCCAAGGCAGAGGAGATAAGGAAAAAATACGCTAAGAACAAAGCTGAGATGAACAAGCAATTGATGGCTCTCTATAGGGAGCAGGGCGCCTCGCCAATTATGGGCATGCTGCCGATGATGGCACAGATGCCCATTTGGATAGCGCTATATAGCGCGATATATGCCAGTATTGAACTTCGCGGTGCGCCCTTTTTACCATTTTGGATTACCGACCTTTCGGCCCCCGACGCCTTGGTCAGATTTGAAGCGATGACGATACCCCTGCTGGGCTGGAAGCTCAATTCGCTTAATCTCTTGCCGATTTTGATGGGTGTGGCGTTTTACTTACAGCAGAAACTGATGCCCAGCCAGGCACAGGCATCTGCAAATCCTCAGGTTGCTCAGCAGCAAAAGATGATGATGGTGATGCTGCCGGTGCTATTCCCGCTAATGTTGTACAAAGCCCCTTCGGGATTGAATCTGTATATTATGTCCAGCGTTTTTGCCGGCGTTGTTGAGCAGTACGTTATTCGAAAACACATCCACGAAAAAGAGCAAAAAGAATCAAAGGGCTTAGTTGCCGCAACCAGCAAGACCGGCGGAAAAGTCAAAAAGAAAAAGCCCAAGCCGTTCTATCGATTTTGAAGATAGACGACAGAAAAACCGCTGGAAAGAGTAGAGGCTGAAAAGTAGAGTTCCAGACCCAGCAAAAAGTAAGGAAAAAGGTCTCTATGAAATCACGGAAGAATAAATAGGATGATTATATACCTGGATGAATCTGGAGACCTGGGCTTTGACTTTACCAAGCAGAAGACAACAAAGAAATTTGCTATCACGCTTTTGGTGTGTCAATCGCAGAACACAGCAAAAGAATTTCAAAAAGCTGTCAGAAACACATTGAAAAAGAAGTTGAATAAAAGAAAGACCAAACGGCGAACAAAAACCGAACTCAAGGGAACTAAAACAACCGTACAAATTAAGAAATATTTTTTCAGAAAACTAAAAAGAAGTGATTGGGAAATCTATACGGTCGTCCTAAATAAGAAGAGAGTGCATCCAGAACTTCAAACTAAAACAGGTAAAAAGAAACTGTATAACTTCCTCGCTCGTTTCATCCTTGAAAAGCTACCCTTGAGAACAATCTTTACCAACGTTCGGCTGGTTATTGATAAGAGCAAGAACAGAGAGGAAATAAGAGATTTTAATCAATATATGGAAAACCATTTACAAGCTCTTTTGCCCTTGAATACAGGTTTTGACGTTGACCATCTTAGTTCTGAGAATAACGCAGGTTTGCAAGCCGTAGATTTGTTTTGCTGGGGTATTTTCAGAAAATGGGAATTTCGTGACTACGAATGGTACAATATATACAGAAGTAAAATTAAGTATGAGACTGAATTTTTGCCGGAAAAGTATCAATAAAAAAAGCGGCCCCTACAATGTCGGTCTAACCCTCGGGCTATTAGCCAACCGATGGAAGGGAACACCCAAGGCACATTGCAGGTTTTACCCGCTCTAAAATACAATATAACAAATATCGGTAATATGTTCAAGTTGTTTCTCAAAATTTTCTAAAAATTTTTGCATTTTTCCGTAACTTGTGAATATGCATAACCTTAACGACACCATCGTAGCTATAAGCTCTCCACCGTCCGGAGCGAGGGACATTGTTCGCCTAACTGGGCCCGATACAGTTACAACTTGTGAGCAGATTTTTAGTCCACCAATTTCGTCGTGCGTGATGCGTGATGCGTATCGCGAGAAAGGAAAAACAACTAACGCAATACGCAACAGTGGTTTAACAGCGGGAACTGTAGCTGTTGATGATGAACTCAAGCTCGACGCACATCTGTATTTGTTCCTGGCTCCGCATTCTTACACCGGCGAAGATGTGGCTGAAATCCACGTCTTAGCCAATCGTGCCGTAACCGAGGCGATAGTAGCCAACCTGCTGGGCAGAGGTCTGCGGCTGGCTAGGCCCGGCGAGTTTACTGCACGGGCATACCTTAACGGCAAAATTGACCTGGCTCAAGCTGAGGCGGTCAACGAAATCGTGGTCAGCTCCAACCGTTATCAATTAGCAGCGGCGGAGAAACTCCTTAGCGGACGGCTGGGCCAAATCTCTAAAAAGGCCTGCTCAGAGATTATGGATTGTCTTAGCTTA
>JBHIDV010000176.1:0-6028 GCA_046760285.1 Sedimentisphaerales bacterium | reverse complement strand
TAATCAGCCATTCTGCTTCAGTCAGTTTCATAATGTTTTTCTCCTTCTGTATTTTCTACAAACGTAGAAGAATTTTACTACATTTGTAGAAGATGTCAACAAAAATTAAAAATTTTTCCAAAAATTTTTTCACGCTGCGATTTGGCTCAAGAATTATCCTGCTGACCACAGATACTTCGCATTGTCATCCTGCCCAGAGTTGCCATTCCTGCGAAACTTGTCCTGAGCACGGTCGAAGGAGCAGGAATCCAGGATGACTACAGCTTAGCGTTCACGCACTATCTCGCTGTCCCTGCCATCACCTTCGCAGATAGTGGCAGTTACGATGAACAGAGTCTCAACGACTCGCTTGTTGGGATCGCTTGGCGTTTTTTTTATACCGCCGATTATCAGACTTTGGCCGTTCTTGAAACGGTTCTCGTCGTTACTGATTCGCATTTCCCCGACAGCCGCCTCTATCGCCAGACTTATGGAACCATCCTCGAGAATTCGAGGGGTAACCTCAAGCGAATCGACAATATCTTTACCCGTCGGCCCCTTGTAGCTTCTCCGCGCCTTCCCGGTGTTGCCGTCCGTCACTTCGAGGGTAGGATTCATAAGGATTTTCAAATATCCTTTCGAACCCAGCAGACAAACGAGACTGTCGAGCTTATCTTTTGGCAGTTCTTTGTCTTGTACACCACTTCTCAAAATCTTTTTAGCAAAATCCCCCGCATCTTCCGCCTCCATCTTGTCACCAACAAGCTCCTTTACTTCTCTAAGTGTCGCCACATCAATCTTCTTGCCCGCATCGACCTCGCACACCAGCAGGTCCACTCGTATGGTGTCTTTGCTGTCTCCCAACCCTCCTATGCCGAGCTTGTTGAGTCTTTCGGGTTTTAAGAACTCAATCCGGAGGTCACCAACACGGTATTAGGCCGAATGTTTCCCGTAGTTTTTCCTTTTACGACGTACGCGACATTTTTCGTCAGCCATCTCAAATCTCTCTTGCTTAAGCTGCCGTACTTGTGCAAGGGCTGCATATCATCCGGGAATTTGATTTCAGCGTCACCTGTATACGTAACCATTGCCACGCCCAAAGCCTTTAGCATCTTGGCCGATTCAAACTGTACCTCAATGTCAGTTGTTTTTAAGAATGTCTTCCATTCCTTCTCCAGCATCTCCTTATCGCCCCGCTCGGGATGAATGAAAATCCGATACCGCAGTTCCAAGCTTTTTCCCGCCGCAAGGGTGTAGGGCTTATGGAACAATACCGCGGGGCTGAAATAGCCGAAGGGTACTTTTGAGTCCATAATTACAAACCACGGCGAGGGATGCCGAAGGTTATCCGGATGGTCGAAAATAGTAATGCCGGCAGTTTTGCCATTGGCAGTCTTGCCGCTGAAATCCAGCCAGCGAGCCTTTTTGCCGTGTGCTTCTATACCTTTTCGGCCTTCGCTATCGAGCACCTGCCAATCGCTTATATCCTTTGCTATTCGCACCGAAAGCCCTGCGTAGCCACCCCAGCTTTTGCCATCTTTTTCACCCGGTATCGGCGTGCGGTCCAGCAGCACGTCTTGTGCACCAGCGGTAAAGCTGCTCTGCCAGTCGATTCGGTATCGGCCATTCTCATCTGGCTTGCTGATGCTAATGAGGCGCTTTTCGGTCAGCACAGCAGGCTTTCCCGGTGGATGGTAGCTCAGGTTCATTTCAATCTGCGCTGAATAGTCATCGTGAGGCGTAAGTTTTATGTCTACCAAATTGGTCCGTCCCTCTGATAAGCCGGTCTTGCGGTCCTCTTCCCAGTAATTCAGGCCGTTGATGTATTTCCACGAAAACCACAACGCCCGATGCCAGGGATGGTCCGGCGGGCTCAGCCACGTCAACACCGTCCCGTCGGTCAGTGCCACCGGATGAAAGTAAGTTTTACCCGCCTTCTTATCAAAGTTTAGTTGCCAGACGATACGTTCATGGTTGAGCAGCGCCAGCGAGCTATCGGTCTGCCGCCAACTGTAGTTCGGCTCTTCTGCGATAATCTTCGCAGTTAGTAAAAGAGTAAAAGCTGCTGAAATAACTACAGCTAATTTTCTATTAGACATTTCAAATCTTCCTTCCCTTCTACTTTGCTCAGGACAAGGTTATCTCCAGCTTTATGCCTTCAGCCCTGTCAGATCCACTTGCAGCCTTTTATTCTCTTTTAACATCTCGTCCCAGGTTATGATGGTGTTTTTCCTTGCAGCCTCGCGTCCTAAGATGGTTGCTAAGGTTGCATTTACACTTGGCTCTACCGTAGGATTATCGTACACTCTGTTGATGACGCTTCTGTAAAACGTCTCGACATTGCGCTGCATACCTAATCCGTAGAGATTGGCCGTCTCTCCACCCCGATACGGCTTTTTATTGCCCCGAATCCACACCTTTCCACCATAGTTTGTCTCTAAAAAACCGCTGTTGCCATAAGCGAAACAACTGATATAGCTGTTGACGTTTCTGAGGTGCTCACTTTGATGATTTAGTATCAGTCCATTTGGAAATTGGTAGGTAAGCGAATAGAGGCGCATTGAGTCACCGTGAGCGTCAGCCTTAGCCACCCTTGCCGAACCCATTGCACTAACCGGCTTTGCCTTTGCTATCCACAGCGCCACATCCATAGCGTGAATATCGTAGTTGACGATAAGGCCACCGCCAAGGTTTACATCATTTACCCAAATCAATCTCCGCAAACGGCTCTCAATATTTTGCGTCTTGGGAGGATCAGGAAAACCATCGCTGGCACATCTGACGTTCAGCATCGCTACCTGGTCAATATCACCGTTATGCACGCGCTTAATCGCCTCAATGTAGTAAGGGTCGGTTCTGGTCTGGAAATCAACCAGAAAAACTTTCTTGTTCGCCGTAGCCTGCTTTGCCATCTTGGCAATCTGCAAACATCCCGGCACATCGCATCCCAAAGGCTTGGCGATAAAGACATGACAGCCTGCGTTTACAGCGGCGGTGACATGCTCTGGAAAACAATATGGCGGCGTCTCACAAAACACTGCATCAACCCCGCTGGCGATAAGCTTTTTGTAGCCGGATAGTCCCCAAAATCGTCTCTTCTCGTCAACTCCAAGCTCCTGGCCGACTTTTTGGGCAACTTCAGAAAAATAGTCGGCCACGGAAGTAATCTTATATCCGGGGTGACTCTTTAGATGTTTTGCAATCCATGCTCCCCGTCCCCCCAGACCGATACAGCCTACCTCTATCCGCGAATGGGCTTCAGTTCCGCGTAAGGTAGATGCTTTTATAATCGTAAATGTTGCCGTCGCCACTGACCCTGCTATGAACTCTCGACGGCTATATATAATTCTTTGACCGGTCACTTGATTTGATTGCCTCACCATTTTTTGATACTCCCATTTTACAAGGGGCTCCCCAAGGCAGTCTTTGTGCGTGAACATTTCCTAAATTACGTTTTAGCCCCACAGATTCTGCGCGCAGGTATCCTGTTTCAGATGACCAATATCTACATCACGGTAGCGGTTTGACCATAATGTTCTTGAAGTAGACGGTACTTCTGGGGTCATGTCCCTGCAAAGCGAAGGTTCCGCTGGAGATTTTTCTGCCCGGCATACCTTCGTAACTGACGTCTTCCGGCTCGGTATAATCGACCGCTGTCTTGCCGTTGACCTTGATGATTATTCGCTTGCCCCGGACGATGATATGTTCTGTGAACCACTCATTGTCTTTTGCCAGTGACTCACGCACATCCTTCACCGCATAGAGGCTGCCTGTTTTTCTCCAATCTTTATGGGTGTTATTGACCTGGACTTCGTAGCCTTTGCTGGGCCAGCCGGCCTGCTGATACTTGGTATGGAAATAAATACCGGAGTTGGAACCGGGCTTGGTCATAACATCGGCCTTAAATTCAAAATTCTTGAAGTTTGCGTTTTCAATCGGCCCAACATAGAAAAGATGGCTACGGGGGCCGGCGGCCACTATCATTCCATCACGCACACTAAAGGTGTTCTTGTTCTCGTTAGCCTTCCAGCCGTTCAGCGTTTTGCCGTCAAAAAGACTTTGCCATCCTGAAGCCTCGTGGACAAATCTGTCCACCGATTGACAGCCAGCCAAAAGAATATTTGCACATACCAACATTAAGCTAAATTTCCTTGCCATTTGACTTTCTCCTTAAATTCAGACAATATTTTACAGTCTCCAGGGACTACGCATAGAGCGCACCAGTCTGCGGTTGGCTGTCTCATTGTTGACGAAGCGCTCCTTTTCTGGGTCCCACCGCAGTTTTTGCTCAAGCCGTATAGTAATATCGCTTATCTGACAGATTGTATCAGCCTGCACCGCCACATCTATGGGACATACCGTTTCGGCTCGGCTTTTTACGCAGTCCAAAAGATTTCTTACATGATTGCCGCTTTCGTACAGATGGATATCGTTCGGCCCAAACTTTGTCTGCAGCAATTCTTTCGGATGAGCATTGATACCGGCGCGGTCGACGTGCACCCATCCTTCGCTGCCCTCAAACGCGGTGCCGTGAGAGGTGGTTCTTCCGTAGCGTTTTTTCCACGCCTCTGGAAATGGATTGCCGGTAAAATTCATGGTCACGCCGCTATCGTATTTAAGCGCAACCTTCCAGTTAGTAGCGGTGTCACATACTCCTGCTGGCGAAGGCCAAACACCTTTTCCTTGGATTTCCACCGGACAGATTAGCTTCTGTCCGCCGCCCCAAAGGGCAATATCTAACGGATGAATACCCCAGCCAGCGATAAATCCCAGCGCGTAATCAGAAATAAACCACCAGTATTTATTGGAGCAGCGGTCTTTGGTATAAGGCGTATAAGGAGCCGGCCCCAGCCACATGTCGTAATCCAGCCAGTCCGGCTCGGGCACGGGCTGCGGTGAGCCACCTGAAGCGCTGCCGGGAGACCATACGTTGATGGTATGCAGCTTGCCGATTCGCTCGTTGCGAGCCAGCTCGCAGGCAAAGCGGAAATTATGGCTCGACCGCTGCTGAGTGCCGAATTGAAAGACCGTACCGTAGCGGTGGCAAGCCTTTCGCAGGGCCTGGTCCTCCGCAACACTAAGTCCCATGGGCTTTTCCAGATAGATGTCCTTGCCTGCCTTCGCTGCCGCCAGTGACACCAAAACGTGCCAGTGGTCGGTCGTAGCGATTGAGACTACATCGATGTCATCACGGCTGACTA
Source organism: Sedimentisphaerales bacterium (assembly GCA_046760285.1). Lineage (GTDB taxonomy): Bacteria > Planctomycetota > Phycisphaerae > Sedimentisphaerales > Anaerobacaceae > JBHIDV01. Next base: position 848 of record JBHIDV010000176.1, on the reverse strand, counting down.
GCTCACGGAAATCCTCATAGACCGCGCAATCGTCGTTTCGGTAGTGCTTGTTTACCAGATTTTGAGCTCGGTCGCGCGCGGAGCGTTTAAGGTCGCAGACTGCCACCACACGGGCATCTTTTTGGGTCAGAAAGTTGCGCATAACTGCTGTGCCTTGAGGCCCCACGCCAACACAGCCGACGGTAATGCGATTACTCGCAGGGACGTTTGCAGCCTTACCCAACGCTGAAGACGAAACTATGTATGGAAAACCAACTGCCCCTACAGCAGCACCCGCCGCCTTTTTCAAAAATCGCCGACGTGTGAACTTTTTATCCCTCTGCATAATTCACCTCCCAATACCATTTACCATACGCAATTACACTTTATCTTTTTATAATTCATCTTCAGAGCATTCCACATTTCTACCGTTTCTTTACATAAAGCCACTTTATCGAAACCATATTTGCTTTGCAATTGATTAATCAGTGTTGAGTACATGGCATATCTTTTTTCAAAATTAATTTTTTTACCCCAATTAGAAGATTCCTCCAAATAGTGTGTCCAGCTTGTATCTGTGCACCCATTGATAGTGCTTTGAAGGCCTCGTAATGAACCCAGAGTTATTCTTTCAGGCGTAAAGTTATCAAACAAAATATCAAGTAACTGTAAATAGTGCTCATCCCAATTTTCTACGGGTACCATAGGGTCAATTCTGACCCTCACCGCATATCCTACATCAAAGACTTTCTTAGCAGCCTCAATTCTTTTTAAAACCGAGGGGGCCTTTTCCCATCTCTTAGCAACGGGTATGGCATTCAGGCTGAAACTGATTATTACTTGATTATGTGGCTCAATCTCCAAGAGAT
>JBHIDV010000175.1:0-6036 GCA_046760285.1 Sedimentisphaerales bacterium | reverse complement strand
CTATAGGTTACCATTTTTTATTCTCGCAGAAAACACTGCCGTCCACTCAACTGCGCCTAAGAGGACTCGAACCCCTAACCTTCGGTTCCGTAGACCGACGCTCTATCCAATTGAGCTACAGGCGCCAAATTTTAAGCTTTTTATAGTATAACAACTTCGCCAGAATGCTGTCAACTCTTATGGCAACTAAACGCAAAAGATTCTTTGGATAAACCAATAGAAAAGAAAAAAGAAATTGACACACTACACCAGGGCAGATAATAGTACTACAGCGCAAGGTATTCACAAATCATGTGGTATACAACAGTTCAATTGACTGACTTTTATACCCATCAATTTGGCTCTCTTTGATAACAGATTTGAGAAGCGTTTTTACTGTGTTTGCTTCTTGAGCGTCACTATGGCGCTATTGAAGTTTCCTCGTACGAACCAGGGAAGGCCGATATTCATCAGCGTTTCTCCGCTGGCTGTTCCTCCTCTGTCACCGCTCAGGACATAATTGGCATCCGGGTCAAGACCTCGTAGCTTAATTGCTCCACTAACGCGGGCGGTTCGAGTACTTCCAGGTAGGGTTTCCCAAAGGTTGTAAAGAAACACAACAGCTTCTGAACCATCTGGCCAGACATACTGCAGTGCCGCACGGTTGCCTTCAAACGGAGAATGCAGACGATATAGAATGCCCTCCTGCACGAGTGGCCGAATCTTTTTGTATAGGCCAATCATATCTGCCGCCAGCTTACGCTCCTCCTGGGACCATTTCGTCAGGTCGGTGCCGATGCCCAGCACGCCGCTCATACAAACATGAAATCGAAACTTTAAAGAGGGGCTGACCCCGTGCCAGTCCGCATTAGTAACCCAGCTGACCATCAATTTGGCTGGGAAGGCATGCGAATAACCATATTGAATCATAACACGGTCAGCAGGGTCAGTATTATCGCTGGTCCATACCTGGTCCATGCGGGCCAGGATTCCCAGGTCGGTTCGGCCACCGCCGCCAGAACAAGACTCGAATAGAACCTCTGGGAACCGCCTCTGTAGCTCAGCGATGAGGTTGTAGAGATTATTTATAAAGCGTATACGGACTTCACGCTGCATTGGAGCCGGTGCGTCAGGCCATCCGACATCCGACAGCGCCCGATTACGGTCCCACTTGATGAAACGGATGTTATTCTCACGCAGGACAGTGCTCAACGAATCCAGCAAATAATCGCAAACATCCTCACGGGCCAGGTTGAGAACCAACTGATTGCGACCTTCATGGCGTGTACGTTTGGGGTAATGCAAAACCCAGTCGGGATGCGCGCGATAGAGATCGCTGTCGGGATTGACCATCTCTGGCTCGACCCATATACCAAAATCCAAGCCGAGGTCGTTAATTTTCTTTATCCTTGGCTGCAGACCATGTGGGAATTTCTTCTTATCAACAGTCCAGTCCCCAAGCCCGGCGCGGTCGTGATTTCGACCTTTGAACCAGCCATCGTCAATGACAAAAAGCTCGACACCAATTTCCGAAGCTTCGCGGGCCAGAGCAAGCTGTTGTTGTTCATGGACGTCGAATGTTGTAGCGTACCAACTATTGTAGAGGACAGGACGAAGGGCATCTCGAAATTTCTTGCGCAAGACATGCTGGCGAATGTAGCTGTGCATCCGGTCCGATGCCCCGGTCATACCATCGGGCGAAAACCCGAAAACCATTTTGGGTGTTGAGAATTTTTCTTGTGGTTTGAGCTGCCAGGCAGTATCCCAGAAGTTGATACCGCCTATAATCTGGACGTTGCCGGAAGACGTTTTTTCAAAGTCGAGACGCCAGTTACCGCTCCAGTGTAAAGCTCCAAACCACACAGGCCCATGCGTCTCAGAACCCTGTTTGGCCGGTGTAACAGCGAACCAAGGCGGATTCTCATGGGCAACAAAGGCGCGCGTTTGGATAGTCTTGATGCCGGGCGTCAGACGTGTCCGCTGAAGCATGAACTCGTTTCCCCATCTTCCAGAGAGATGAAAAAGGTCATATTCGTCGGCGGGTAGCCATGCCGAGCCCGATTGCGCATTCTCGATAACTATAGGCTCGTTCCCATTGTTTTTCAGGACAATCCATTTTTCGAGAATATCGAGTTCAGGAATCACACGGAGGTACGAAGAGACGGTCAAGCCGTAGGCCGAATCTTTTAGCTCTATTCGCAAGCATGGAAATCCATCCATTTGGAAGATTTCGGAGGCAGAATAGACCAGGTCGCACTCACGTGTACCATCTGGAAATACAACCTCGACTGCCGGTGTTTGTGCGATGAAACCGCCGCGGAATGGGACCTCCCGGATTGTACTGCCGACTTTGGGATTGACATTGATGCGCACCATGCGTACGTCCAGAGGTTGGCCACGCGGGCCGTAATAAACCGGAATGACGATACCATCACTTGCGACTGCTATCTGATACACGGATGCGGCTGTCTTTATCTTCCAGCCCCGCACCAATTGCCCGCGCAGTGCGGAAACCTTCTCTGTGATAGGCGGAACTCGCATATCAGAGCAATTGGTGCGGGGCGGTTTTTTTGTTTCGGTGATTACCTGCGTTTGCCTGGCGCCGCTCTCAGGCATTGGTGTCCTACTTTGCGCTATACAAGAGTTTAAGCTCCAAGAAATCACTATCACTGCAATAACAATGATTTTCCCGCGCTGCATTATTTGCTACCTCCATTTTCTTAATCACTATTCTTAGATAATCTATGTCTCTTCACATTGCTTGGTGCGCTGCTGGTCATAGTACCGCAGAGCTGCCACAAATACAATCCTCCGCAGAGAATTATTAGTTGAACTTGATCGCTATCGAACAAGGCTATCTTCTCCATCCGGCTCAGGAAGATTTCTGTACCAGGTATATTTGAGGACCACTATAGCTGCAATCGCCAGGCCAAGCCAGACCATCGAATTGACATAGCAGTGGCCTACAAGGTACATAGGAAATAGATATAGGCCACTAATCGCAAACATGGCAAGGATGATGTTCAGGATTGTTAGTGATAGATTTTCGGATTTTGAAGAGAGCTGCTCGGCTGATAATCCAGATTTTTCGCGAATCGGCTTCCACAGGCCAAAAGGCCGAACAGATTGGTAAAAACTAACGAGGATTTCGTGATTGACCGGCGGTGTTGACAAAGAAACAACAATACTTACACAAAGAGAGGCAATACATATCGAAGGAAACACATAGTAAACCGGCGTATCGGGTGACAATAAAGCTACTAATGACAAGAGTATGCCGGCCAGTGTTCCCAGCGCATAACCCCAGCCGTTCATTCGCCACCAGTACCATCTGAGCACATTTGGTATGACCACGCCGGCGCCCAATGCCATCATCATCCAGCTCCATATTTGAGCAATCGACTCGGCTTGAAAGCCAATGCCAACACCGACCAGAACCAGCAAAAAGGTGGCCAGATAACTGAATCGCACGGATTCCTTGTCGCCGGCTTGTGGACGAAAATAAGGCTGCCAGATATCGCGAACGATAAAGGAAGCTCCGCTGTTGACTGTCGAGCTGAACGTTGACATAAACGCTGCCAGCAATCCAGCAATGACAATTCCCTTTGTCCCGGTCGGCAGAAATTCCTGTAGAACCAGAGGCATTACCTTCTCCGAATCTGTTACGCCGGTGACACCAGTAATGGCCAGCAGCGCAATACCCATTGCCATCGCCCAGCGAACAATCAGAAAAACACTCCACGCCGCGCCCACCTTGGCAGCATCACGGGCATCACGCGCCGCCAGAAACCGTTGGAAATCGTACATCTGCGCTGGTCCACCCGCATTTAGCAGCAGGCCCTTTAAGACCCAAACGATTACAAGAGCACCAAAAAACTCGAAATGTGCGTTTTCGGTTCCGGCAAATTCTTCGATGCGCCACGGCACACATAACGAAGTCCAGCGTTGCGGCAACTGAGCCAGCAGCTCAGGCGTCAGCTTTGACCACGCAATATAAGCAATAAATATGCTACTCAGGGTCAGGATGACGGTCTGGATAACATCAGTTATCACCACACTGTAAAGTCCGCCGAGAATGACGTAGAGGGTGGTCACGCTAATAATCGTCACTGCAAAAACGTCGGGTTCGTATTCCGTGAGTATGTTCTGCATCCAGGGAATTGAGATGTATTGCGGGAGGGATTCAAGTGGAACGTACACTGAGGCGAACTTGCCAATTCCCTGGTAAGCATACCCGATGAAACTGGCTAAAGTGAGTACGGCCATCAGGGCGTAAGCGGTTCGAGCCAACTTACCGCCCGAGTCGCTACCGAAACGGGTCTTCATCCACTCGGCGGCGGTCATTACCTTAGAGCGCCGCACCCATTTACCTATATAGCTCATAAAAAAGGCGCCCATCAGAAACCCCCACATCCAGTGATGCCACATAGACTTCATTCCCAGGATAAACAGGATTGAAATAATCCACATAGTGCCGGTAATGTCGAAGTTTGATACCGAACCAGACATTGCCAGAGCCAACCAGTGTATGCTCTTGCCCCCCAGAAAATAAGCCCCTAAGTTCCTTGACGCTCGCTTTTGATACCAGAAGCCCAGCCCGACCACCGCTGCGAAATAGAGGGCAACTATCCCGTAGTCAATTAATCCCACGGCCGCTTCTCCATGGCTTAAGCCGCATCATTTACTGCATCAAACATCGCCACGATATTCTCCGGAGGGACATTTGCCAGAATATTGTGCACCTGCTGAAAAACGAAGCCTCCACCACGGTTAAATATCTTCACCTGCTTTTTGACGTGTTCGGCAACTTGCTGAGGCGTACTGTTGGCAAGCACGTCCCTCGTATCGCAGCCACCGCCCCAGAAGGTAAGTTCGGCGCCGAACTCGGCCTTTAGCTCCGCAGCATCCATTCCGGCACAGCTAATCTGAACGGGATTGATGGCGTCAAGACCAGCCTCGATTAGGTGAGGTATGAGCTCGCGGATACCTCCGCAGCAATGAAGCATGACCTTGACGTCAGCCAGTTCTTTGGCCCTGTTCCAAAGTACCTTGTGCCGTGCCTTGAAGAATTCGCGGTACATCGGTGGCGAAAGCATGGGACCTGTCTGCATCCCGAGGTCATCTCCAAAAAGAATAATATCGATATATTCACCAACAGCTCCGAGGAATCGCTCGAGATTAGCCAGATGAATCTCGACAATCTTATCGAGGAAACGGTGAGCCCGCTTCGGCTGGGAAGCCAGCAGCATTAGAAACTGGTCGTTACGGTAAAGGAACTGGCCCATTTCGAACAGGTTGCCCCCGAACAGCCCTATAATGGCCCGGTCAGTTTTCTCCCTCAATCGCCTTGCTCCTTCGCAAAGCTGCTGGCTGCCAATCGAACCGGGGGGACTCGATATAACACCTGCTGTCCACATACATTCTTCAAGTGCGCCGGCAATCGCTTCTGGGTCATCGTTGGGGCCGCCGTTTCCTTCGAGAAAAGGATAATAGACCTGCTCAAAATATAGTGTCCCCTCAGGCATATGCGCCAGAACCCTGCCGGTCTTTGAGCGAATCACCCATCGACCTGCTTCTCTCTCAATTTGCGTCCAGGCAGGTACAAAACAAGGCGTCCCATCCGGCAATGTCCACGGCGACCAGCCCCGCACCAATTGTGCTGAGGCACCGGCGGAAATCCCACTGGACGCGAGATTCTGCTCACAGGGGACAATTGGTGCGGGGTCATCCAGAGCGAAGCCTCTGCCCAACTCAATCGTGTCCACGTGGAACCTGTCCAGCACGTCCTCATCGACGATGGCCAACTGCTGGATAACATCATAAACGCGAACGGGTTTGGGCGGCAGGCCCAGGAATTCGCGCAACTTTGGATATGCGATTGCCGCGATACCGGAGGACCGGTGCCCGGAAAAGTCAATGCCTGCACGGTCAGGTTCACGATGGTTTAATGCTGCTAAAATTCGCTCTCGTGAAGTCATAACTCTTTGCCCATTGTTTGGGTTCCCGCTTTGCAAATCGCGAATCGCAAATCGCAAATCGACAAGCGATTAGCGACTA
>JBHIDV010000174.1:0-6150 GCA_046760285.1 Sedimentisphaerales bacterium | reverse complement strand
CAGTCCAAGCTTGGGGATGGTCTTCGATAATATGCGGCTAAATACATACAGCACTTCTGTGCTTGTTGGTTGTTCCGCCGGCAGAGCCGTGACCTGAGCAACAGGCCAGGACCTTTCTAATTGTGTGATTTGGCGTTTATAAGTGCAGCTAAAAGGATATGTCTTAATCGGTCAACACTGAGGCTGTTGAGATAATCGTCGGTAAAGTCCAGCTTAAATCGACCTCTGAAACCTTTGATTCGTCTCTTAAGCTCGGTCCTGCCTAATACCGCGATAGAAGTCGCTGTCTGTTCAAAATATTCTCTCGAAGCCATTGCTCTGACCTTTTTTGCCCCTCGCTCACGCTTGGGGCTCTGTCCTCCGTCCTCCGTCGTCTGTCTTCTATCATTATCGTCTCTTGTGTGGAACTACTTTTGTGAGAAACCCTGTAATGTAATCCAAGTGTACAGATTGGCCTATTATGGGGCTAAAATTTTTTTGTCATTTTGCTAATAGTCTGATAATGTTTGGTTATGAAGACAGAAAAATTGCAATTTTATCTGCCATCTGAGCTGATTGCCCAGCAGCCCATACCGGTTCGCAGCGACTCGCGACTGTTAGTTATCAACCGTAAAAGCTGTGAGTTTATAGACAGCCAATTTAACAAACTCGGCGATTTCCTGCAGCCCGGCGATTGTCTTGTACTTAACGATACAAAAGTTTTGCCAGCTCGTTTTTTCGGTCGACGCAACAGCGGAGCCAAACTCGAAGGATTGTTTTTGGCCGAGAGTACCACCGGCATCTGGCAGGTATTACTAAAGGCCGCTCGTAAGGTAAAAACCGGCGAGCATATCTATCTAAAAAACAGAGAAAAGGCCGATTTTTGTACAGCAGAAGTGCTCGAAAAAAAAGCCGACGGTAGATGTCGGCTGAAGATAGAAGTCGAGGCAGCCCCTGAAGCTGTTCTAAACGAGATAGGCTTTCCCCCCCTGCCGCCATATATCAGGCGCAGCGATGACTTGGCGGCTGCAGCGGTAGATAAACTGCGGTATCAAACGGTTTACGCGCGGCATACCGGTGCCGTTGCGGCGCCGACAGCGGGGCTGCATTTTACGGACCAGCTACTTGAAAGGCTAAAACAGAAAGGCATCTGCTTTGCATATCTAACACTGCACGTAGCAGCAGGCACATTCAAGCCGATAACCACAGAAAATCTTGAAGACCACCAAATCCATCCGGAACCATTCAGCATCGACGAGCAAAACGCTCGCATAATAAACGCCACAAAAGAGGCGGGTGGACGAATAATCGCCGTGGGCACCACCTCGACACGCGCTCTGGAAACGGCAGTCCGCCGTAGGCGGAATTCACGAATTAAAGCCGTTAGTGACACAACGAAACTATTCATAAGGCCTGGCTATAAATTCAAGATTATAGACGCAATGATAACAAATTTCCATCTGCCCAAATCTACACTGCTGGCGCTGGTGGCAGCCTTTGCTGGCCTGGAAAACATCCTTGCCGCTTACAGACACGCCGTCGAAAAACGATACCGCTTTTATTCTTACGGCGACGCGATGTTGATAATCTGACCATTGACTATTTTATGGGCCAGGGCAAGACTCCGCAGCGGTCGGCCCAGCTTTGATACATAGCCCTTAACTGCTCGACTTTTTTCGGGTATTGATTGGCCAGGTTATTCAACTCCGTGCGGTCAGCTTGCAAATCATAAAGCTCCCACGGACCTTTGTGTGCGGCGACCAGCTTCCATTTACCTTGTCGGATGGCTCGGTTGCCTTCATGTTCCCAGTAAATAGCTTCGTGCCCCTGACGTTTCTTGCCCTGGAATATGGGCAGCAGACTTTTTCCTTCCAGAGTGATAAGCTCGCGGCCCTTGTAAGTTTTGGGGTACCGGGCGCCCGCAACTTCAAGACAGGTTGCCATAATGTCAATGATATGGCCGACCTGGTGAGTGATAGAACCACTGTTTTTAATCACTGCTGGCCAATAGACAATCAACGGCGTGGCAATACCGCCTTCGTGAACCCAGTGCTTGTAACGTCGAAATGGCGTGTTGCTGGCATTGGCCCACGAAAGTCCATAGCTCATATAGGAATCAACACCGCCAGGTGGCAATCCATTTTTTCGATTATCAAAACCTATCGGCCCTCCCTCAGCACATCCGCCATTGTCGGAAAGAAACATAATCAGAGTATTTTCCTCTGCGCCGATTTCTTTGATTTTGTCAAGGACTTTGCCGATGCCGTAGTCCATACGGTCAATTTGTGCAGCATATACAGCCATTTTCAAATCCAGCAGTTTCTTATTCTTTTCATCATCCCACGGCCACGTCGCTGTATCACGCGGTGACATCTTCCACTTTTTGCTAATGAGTCCCCTCTTTATCATTCGTTCGTAGCGCTGCCGGCGCAAATGGTCCCATCCTTTCAAATATTTTCCCTTGTACCTGGCGATATCTTTGGGCCAGGCATGTAATGGCCAGTGCGGTGCGGTATATGCCAGATAAAGAAAGAACGGCTCATTGCCTCGGCCATACTTGTCGATGAGCTTTACAGCGTTCTTAGTAAAGGCGTCCGTGATATAGAAGTTTTCTTTGGGCGGCTTATAAGGCTTATCATCAATTGCCATAGTCCTCTTAACTCCGGGCGCCTTGGTTTTTGAGATGTCGAAGTAATTTGCGCCGCCACTAATCAAGCCGTAATACTTATCGAACCCACGGTCGACAGGCCAATGTGGCCGGTTTTCACCTACGTGCCATTTGCCCGACATAAGTGTTTTGTAGCCAGCCATTTTAAGAGCTTCTGCGATGGTGACACAACGATTGTTCAGATAACCCTGGTAAGATGGATGGCCTTTGTTGCCTACCATGTGGCCCACCCCTGTCTGATGTGGATACAGCCCGGTTAATAGCGATGCTCGCGTGGGACAACATCGAGCTGCATTATAAAATTGCGTAAACCGAAGGCCACCCGCCGCAAGCCGGTCGAGATTCGGCGTATGTATCTCGCCGCCGTAACAGCCAATATCAGAAAAGCCCATATCATCAGCCATAATTAGCACAATATTGGGCTTACTTTTGGACACTTGCTCTGAAGATAGCTCTATAGAATTTGTGCATCCCTGCAGCACCAGCGACGCTGCGCTAAAACCCATTACTTTGAGAAAGTCACGCCTGTTGTAAGTGCGTTTGCTCATGTCTTTTCGCCTCTAAGATACATGTTGTTACTTATACATTTCATCGAAATATCGCTGTGCATTGACGACCGCTCCTCGCATCATATCTTCAGCTTTAGCAGTCTCTCGTTTGCTAAGCACATCCAGAAGCTCTGCTGTATCCAGCTCTTGGGCAGCTTTCGCACACGCCTCCCAGCTCAGCACACTTCGTACGACTCTGTCGATGCCCTGCTCTGCGTTATCGTAAGCTCGGGTCTGCATATCGTGACCTTTCCAGCGGACAAAACCAGCCTGCTGGATAAGACCTGCGATGGCGATATTCATGCCATTGACCCTTGCTCCATGGTCTATGTCATATTTTCCCGGCCCGCCGAGAATGATGCCGTCGTTATATCCCTGGCTGTTAAGGTGCATGTGGACTATCATATTATTATCCAGTTCTTCGACCGTGTCATATACATGGTCAAGGCCAATCATTTCTGAATGCCCGAATTCTTTGTTCACGCCTTTTTTGTCTCTGGAAACTCCGAACTCTTCCTCGATTTTTCGCCAGAACAAAAGTGCGCTTGCCACTGTCGGTATTAACATAGCTGGATGGCCTTCGTTTGGCTTTGGTTCAAATGCTATAAACAGACTGCCCCCCTTTTTTTGCTCGTATTTACACAGTCCAGCGATACTGGCCTTGAGATTTTGATACATTTGTCGTATGCCGACGGTGGCGATATCATAACCAAATGAGCCGTTCCAGATTACGAACGAGGGTGCCTTGCTTTTATCCGGGTGCCATGCTTTCTTGAGAGGGCCATACGCCAGATCAACGGTTCTATTGCCAAAGTCCTCCGCCCTTTTTCTTTCATCTGGGTCTAAGGAAGCGATTCCTCCATACGCGTAGTGGCTGTGTGCGCCGGGTGTTATCAGCGCCAGAAATAATCCCGAATCGACCAGTGCATCTGCAACCTGCGCTGCTGTTTTTTCATCAACTTCGGTGTCATAGTGCATCTCTATTCCCAGCTCTATTGTTTCGGGTAGTCGCGGGACAATTTTCTCTTTTACCAGCTTAATCATATCCACGGTGCTGAACCGGTCTGACGCCCATTCTGGCCTCATATCAGCCGGTACAAAGCCGCCTTTGCCCGGATTAAATGTCCACCTGCATATACTATGTAAAGATTTTTCAGTCGCCATTTGCTAACTCCTTTCTAATTCAAGCCTTAAAACATTTTCCCATCTTTCATAGGCCTCTTGGTATGCTTGTGCTAATTTCTCATTAGGCTCGATGGTCTTAACAGGCCTCAAACCCACAAAGGCATCTTCTGGTCCTTTATAAATCCCTGCGCCGATTCCGGCTGCTCTTGCTGCGCCTTGTGAGCCGTCCGTATTGTATAGTTCTACGGTAGCTCCTGTCACCGCCGCAAAGGCTTCGCCAAACAGCCGGCTAAGAAACATATTTGCGTTACCAGCTCGAACGGTTTTTACCTCTACTGCCGCCTGCCGCATTATGCCAAGCCCGTAATTAAGGGCAAAGACAATTCCCTCCTGTGCCGCCCGCAAAAGATGCGCCCGTGTATGAATGTTGAAATTTAAGCCGGCAACTGTTGCGCCGAGGTTTCTGTTCTCCAGGGTTCGTTCCGCACCATTTCCATAAGGCAGAATCGAAAGTCCCTCACAGCCTACCTCAACGCCGCTGGCTAATTCATTCATTTCGTCGTAGTCCAGCCCATCAGTGGCGTTGTGTTTTAGCCAGCTATTGAGGATTCCCGTTCCGTTCAGGCACAACAATACTCCGTACCTGGGGGCTTTTAGCGAATGATTGACATGAACAAACGTATTGACCCTGGACTTGCTGTCATAATCACTTTTTTCGGTGATGCCGTAGACCACTCCCGAAGTGCCGGCTGTAGCCGCTATCTCGCCGGGGTTTAAGACGTTAAGCGACAGTGCGTTATTGGGCTGGTCGCCCGCTCGATAGGATATTTTAGTGCCGGCTCTTAAGCCTAACTCGTCGGCTGCTTCTTTGGTCAACTCACCCTGCACCGAGAAAGTCGGCACCACTTCCGCAATCAGCTCTTCTGCAATTCCGTAATAATCCAGCACTAATTTAGCAAGGCCCTGCTTTTGAAAATCCCACATTATCCCTTCAGATAAACCGGAGGGGGTCGTCTTTATTTCGCCTGTCATCTTCATTGCAACATAATCACCGGGCAGCATAATCTTATAAATTTTAGAATACACATCCGGCTCGTTTTCCATAACCCATTTTAGTTTCGAGGCCGTAAAATTGCCCGGCAGGTTAAGCAAGTTTTTAAGACACTTCTCTTCACCTATATCTGCTGCTGCTTTTTGGCCGATTTGTACGGCTCGGCTGTCGCACCAGATTATCGAAGGCCTTAACACTTCTTTGTTTTTATCTACTATTACGAGTCCGTGCATCTGATAGGAAATCCCGATTGCTTCTACATCATTCATACTGTAAGTTGTTGCGTTTTCGTTACACGCAATACGCGATACGCAATACGCGATACGCGCTGTCGCCTCTTTGACGTGTTCCCACCAGACGGCAGGCTCCTGCTCAGCCCAGCCAGGTTTTTTTGCAATAATCTCTAATTCTTTCTCCGGTGAAGCCGCAGTGGCCAGCACCCTACCCGTTTCTGCTTCCATCAAGGTCGCCTTTATCGATGAGCTTCCAACATCGTATCCTAATAAAAGCGCCATCTACATAATCCCTTTATAATTTCCTACCCACCATTGTCCCCACAGTATAAATGGCTTTCCGTCATACTCATTTCCGTGAGTAACCGGACTTTTGGAAACTAGCGTGCATGGCATATTAATCCAGCTTCGGCTTGGCCTTCTCTGATAATCTCACGATTGCGTCCAATTTTTCAATGATTTCAGAATCAATCTTTTCTTTCGGAACCAAACTGGCCAGAATGTGGTAGTCATTCTTCAGAAGAAGGTTAGGTAACCCTAGTTTGT